>JBDTPR010000599.1:0-4553 GCA_039932635.1 Candidatus Solibacter sp. | reverse complement strand
CTCGATTTCGAAAAGCTGCGCATCGCCCGTGCGATAGCTGGTAAAGAACATGGCCGCATCGCCCGGGAAGAACGAGCTCTGCAGGAAATAGGTCGGATGATTGATGTGCGCGCCGTCGGTAATCTGGCGGATCATGCGAGGCCCAGATAAAGGTCGCGGCCCGCGGCAAGCGCTGCGATTTTACGGTCGGCCACGGAACGCTTGAGCATCCAGAAGCCGCAATCGGGATGGATCCAGCCGACGCGTCCGGGGCCGAGCACGCCTTCCGCCCGACCGATGGCGCGTGCCACTTCGTCGGCGTTCTCCACGTGGTTGACCTTGACGTCGATCACGCCGATGCCGAGTTTGATCTTGGGATTGACGTCCTTCAGCGGTTCGAGATCTTCCGGCGGACGGTGGGCCATCTCGAGCACGAGGTGATCCACGTGCAGCGAATTGAGAAATGCCACGAGTGCGCGCCACTCGCCCTTCTGAATGGTCTGCCCGCCGTAATTGCCGAAGCACAGGTGCACGGCGCGCTTGCCCTGGAAGCCATCGAGCACGCAATTGATGGCCGCGGCAGCGAGCGGCGCTTCGGAGGGATTGCCGGGAATGTTGGCCTCGTCCACCTGCACGCAATCGCAGGGCAGGCCGGCGACCTGCTGCCCGAGCACTCCCGCGATGCCCATCAGCAGCGGCTCGAAGCCACGATAATAGTTATCCAGCAGCGTGCGCGCCAGCATGTAAGGACTGGTCACGGTGAACTTGAACGGCCCGCCCGCGACACTGGCCGCGAGTTCGCAATCGGCCAGCAGATTGAGCGAACCTTCGCCCAAAGCCTGCTCCACCACGCCCGCGGCCTTGCGCCGGAATTTCATCGCGCTCTTGCGCGCGAAACACTCGTGATCGCTGCGCCCCACCTGCGAACGGATCCCAGCCATGGGGCGAATGAAGTACTCGATCATGCCGTTGGTATCGGGATGATTGACATCGAAGCGATAGAGTTCGCCATCGGTCGGCAGGTCAATGCGCGCCTGGCGCTGGGTGTCGAACACCACGCGCGTGGCATCGAGGCGGGCCTGCTCGCTCGGCATGGCGGGCAGCCAGTCGGGGATCGGGTAGCTGCCGACGGTAGTGGTGAGGATCCTGGGCTCAGACGGCATAAGGGGCTCGGTAGACGGGACGGGTCAGGTACTTGTTGCCATCGGCGGCGCCATCGCCGGTGAAGCGGCCCTTGGCGGCATCGACGCTCAATTTTCGGCCGGAGCGGTAGCTGGCATTGGCGAGATGGCAGAGGTCGGCGCTCATCACGCCGATGGCGACATCGGCATGCAGTTCGGAGAACTTGCGCGAGCGGCAGGCCGCCAGGAAGTTGGCCATGTGGGGAGGCGTGTCGCCGCCGGCATCCTTCCTGACGTCCATGATCAGGTCGTCCTTATCGCCCTTGTAGACCTTGTAGCCCTCGGAATCAACCATCATCCAGCCATCGGCGCCGTAGAAGAGGTTGCCGACATAGTTGGCGCCGCCCTTATGGATGGACCCCTCCCCGTTCGTGTTCAGGCCGCGCACCTCGAACTGAAGCTGCTTGTCGCCGTAATCGAAAGTGGCGAACTGCGTGTTCGGCGTCTCCTGGTCGTCGGTATAGGCGTACTTGCCGCCGGTGGACACCACGGATTTCGGCCATGTGACTTCGCCCAGGCCCCAACGCGCGATATCCATCTCATGCACGCCCTGGTTGCCGATGTCGCCGTTGCCGGTGTCCCAGAACCAGTGCCAGTTGTATTTGTAGCGCAGCGAATTGAATGGGCGCAGCGGCGCGGGACCGAGGAACATGTCCCAGTTCACGCCCGGCGGCACCGGCGAATCTTCGACGTGCCCGATGGAGGGGCGCCGCTTGAAGCAGAGGCCCTTGGCCATATACACTTTGCCGATCGCGCCTTCGTGCAGCAACTGCATGGCTTTTATTTTGAAGGCCAGGCTGCGGCTCTGCGACCCGATCTGCACCATGCGACCGGTTTTGCGCGCGACCTCGATCATGCGTTCGCCCTCGTGCACGTTGTAGCAGGCAGGCTTCTCGCAGTAGACGTCCTTGCCGGCCTGACAGGCCCAAATGGTGGAGAGCGCGTGCCAGTGATTGGGTGTGGTAATGGATACCGCGTCCACGTCTTTATCGGCGAACAGCTTGCGCATGTCGTCGTAGCCCTTGGGCTGGTCGCCGGTCAACTTCTTGACGGCTGCCTGCCCGGTCTCGAGGTTCGCCTGATTGACATCGCACAGCGCTACGATGCGGGCGTCGGGCAGAGTGGCGTAGCTCTTGATGTGGTCGTTGCCGCGGCCGCCGATACCGACGATGCCGACGTTGATTTTCTCATTGGCGCCGAGTACGCGCCCCAGCGAAAATGCGGCGCTGGCCGCCATGAAGGTTCTGCGTGATGTGGTGGACATGCGTGTGGTCCTATTTGGCTTCCTGGGCGTTAGGATATCAGGCTGCGGCGCATGCGGGCTGCTATGATTTCTGATAGATGGCGGGCAAAGTTTTGTGCGCGTCCCTGATCCTGTGGGGATGCATCTTTCTTCCTTCGCTGCCGGGCGCCGATCCCGACCGCGATTTTTCGGGCAAATGGACTTTGGACGCAGCGGCCAGCCGGTGGCAGGATCTCGACCAGCGCCCTGAGCGCGTCCTCATTATTGTCTACCAGGACACTGCGATCCACTGCTCCGACAATGCCACCTTCTCGCTCGATGGCAGCGAAACAAAGTACCGGATTGGCGAAGCCACGCATAGCAGCGCCGTGAAGTGGGAAGGCGCCGCGCTACTGATCAACACCCTGGTCTCGGGGCCTCGCAACTACACCATCATGGATCGATGGAAGCTCTCCCGCGACCACAACACCCTCACCATCACGCGGCAGATCGTTTCGGGGATGGTGCAGAGTGAAGGCTCGCTGGTCTATCGCGGCGACGGGTGGGTGGCCCCCGGACCCGCGCCGACTATCGACGCGGCGCCGCGCCCCATGTTGATCCGCCCGCAGCCCCGGGCTTCCAGCCCAGCGCCTGAGGATGCCACGGTGGTGGCGGGCACCCACATCGCTCTGGCGCTACGCAATACGGTGGATACCAAGCACTCCAAAGAAGGCGACCGAATCTACCTGGAGACCATTTATCCCGTCGCGGTCAATGGGCGTATGGTGGTACCGCGCGGCAGTTTCGTCAACGGAACCATCACCCTGAGCAAAGCCGCCGGCGTCAGGAGTAAGGGCGAGTTGTTTATCCGTTTCGATTCCCTGACCCTGCCCAGCGGTGCCACGCGCGATTTCCGGTCGCGGATCGCTTCCGCGGAAGGCACCAACGTGGACGGCAAGGAAGGCAAGGTTACAGGCGAACGCGATACCGGGAAGGATGTCGGCACGGTGGCGGGAACCACGGTGATGGGCGCATCCCTGGGCGGCTTGATCGGACGCTCGATGAAGGGCGTAGGCATCGGCAGCGCGGCTGGCGCGGCGGTTGGACTCGGCACCATCCTGATGAAGAAGGGCCCGCAGGCCACGCTGCACCAGGGAACGACGCTGGACATGATTTTGGACCGCGACGTGACGTTCACGGCGGCGGAACTGCGCTGGTAGGCACGCCGGTTTAGGCCGGCTTGTCGATTTCCAGGGAGTCTTGCCTGCTGTAGCCGGGTGTGGCCCGGAGTCGCTCCTTGACGTCTCCCGGTCATCTGTTGAGTTACTAACAAGAATTCCCCACCCGGACTCCGGTAGATCCCGGTCACTGGCTCCTCCGCAATCAGGAGCGGGTCTTGCGCTATCTTGGCGGCAAGCTGTCCCGTGATACGCAGTTCGATGTACACTTGGAACAAACGGGAAGTAACATCGCGTGTCTTTGGAATCGGCTTCGGCGCTAACATCAGGACTGTAAGCCCAGGGGGGGGTAATGTTGCCCATCGGGGCGGAACAGTTGACTGCGTTCGATGATCCCGTACTGAAGAGTTGGCCGATTACATGGCCGACCATTTCTTCGTATCTTCCCCAAATGCGGTTCGCGGGCTGACCTGGGGCCAGGTTTCGCGGAAATGCCTCCAGGGCTTGCGCGAGGGCCGGACATACGGCCCCTCCGAACGAGCCGACATGTACGGTTTCGGCCTTCTATCGCTGCTGCTCGGGCCAGGTTTTACCTGAGTCCCGCAGTCGGCAAAGTCTTTACTCCACCCCGGCGTGGCCCATGGGCGGAAACTGATCGTGTTAGTCGACGCGATCCTCCAGATACTGACTGCCATTTAAACGAACCCCTATCTCTCCGCCACTTTTAGATCAAGCTACTTCGGCGTAGGCCACTTTAGTGGTGGGCTCGGGAATTTGGATGCCGTCCTCTCTCATGCCGTCGAGGTGGAACTCGATGCCTTCCCGCATGAGACGTTAGATTTCTTCCAGGGTCTCGGCAGTAGCAACGCATCCTGGCAAATCCGCTACATAAGCCTAGCAGTTGCTGCCAGAAGCCTTCTCGATCACAATGGCGTATCTAGTTCGAGTGGTCACTTTGGTCTCTCCAATTTGGCTGCCGGAAAATGTCGACCA
>JBDTPR010000598.1:0-4573 GCA_039932635.1 Candidatus Solibacter sp. | reverse complement strand
AACTCCGGGATCGCGGCGAGGATGCCGTTCGCCAGAAAGCGGACGTCCGGCCGGATGCGGCGGAGCAGCGACGCGAGCACGGCGCCTTCGAGAATCCCGTAGGGATGGTTGGCCGTAACGATGACCGGCCCGGCAGGCGGAACGCGCCCGAGATCGAGATCCGTTACGGCGTAGCGGACAGCCAGAAATTCGAGGAGGCGCTCGGCGATCGGCCCGCCGCCCGTTTCCTGAAGCGCCTCGTAGATGCGCCCGATCTCATCGAGACCAACGATACGCGACAGCAGTCTGCGCATCGACTCGGGCAGGGGGCACGGAATCATCCGGGGGAGGACAGTATCGAACACCGCGGTAGTCATCGTCAACGAAATCCGCGGTGGACGCTGGTTTATTCCGCGTAAAGAACCAACCGTCCGCCGGCGTTCGCGAGCCGGCCGCGAAGCGTTATCGGTTCCGCCACGTGGTTCAAAAGCTCACCGCGCCAGTTCGCGATCAACACGGTCTTCGTTACTCCCGACGCGTCGCGCACCAGCAGCGCGGGCGGCACGCCGCCGCTCAGGCAGCGCGCCGCGCAATCGCGATGGACCTTGCCGTTCCCCGGGTTCATCACGCCGAAGTAGCACTTGGTGTCGACGATCTCGCCGGTGAGTTGCGTCGGGCCGAGATCAATCTCAGTGAGCGCTTCGGAGGGGTCTCCGGCGATGACGGACTGTACTTCGAGCATGCGGTCCGCGCCGCGGGTAATGCGCTCGCCGCGGATGCGGACCGTCCTGCCTTCAAATCCGTTGGGCGCGGTGAAGCCGTGCTTCCCTTCCCCCGCCAGCAGCCACGGTAGCCCGCCCGGAACCACCAGCGCAGGATACGGTTTCGTCACCAACACACCGTCGAACTCGCGGTAGTCGCGAAACTCGAACGTGCTGGCGGCAAATGGGCCTTGCGAGAGCGCCAGCGCGATCGCGGCGCCGACGACGATCACGCCGAGCACCCCGATGACGCGCCGCGCGAACTTTCGAATGCCCGGCGGAATGGGCAGGTAGCCGACGTAGAACTCATGCATGGGGAATCTCCGCGGGCTCGACGCGCGTACCGGGCGGTAGCGGCGCGGGGTCCACAAACACCTGGTTGCCCACGATCTTCGTACGGAATGTCGAGACCTTCTCGGTAAAGGGAGGCGGCGACGCGCCCGTGTTCGGCAGGTACTGGTAACCGTGCCACGGACACGTGACGCAGCCGTCGATGATCTTGCCTTCGCCGAGTGGACCGTTTTGATGCTGGCAAACATTCGAGATCGCGGAGACCACTCCGCCGTACTTGAACACCGCGACGCGCTCGCCGCCGCACGACACCACACGCGCGCGATTGTCCGGTATCTCATCCAGGTTGCAGGCCGAGACGAAACCGTCCTTCCGCCGCTCGACCGTCCCGGCCCACAAGTGCAGACCTATCACGACCGTCATCCCGAGGCCCAAAGTAATTGCCAGCACCGGGCTGGTTTCCGATTGCAGCGCGCCGAGCGTCACATGCGCGATCAGCAGACCGTAAGCCACGTATACCAGCATGTGCAGCCGTTTCCAGACCGGAGCCGTCAGATTGTGCAGCCAGAAATCGTGACTGGTCGCTGCCATCAGCAGCAGGATCAGGAGCGCGAAAAAGCCGAGCGCTTGAAATGGAAACTCGGCGATGCTGCCGAAATGCGTGTTGCTCGTGAACAGGCTGACGAGCGGGTTCACGTCTCCTAGCGCGTGAAACTGAATCAGCGAGAACATGCCATGCGCCAGCGCGAGCACGAACATCGTGACGCCCAGATGCCGGCGGTTGTAGAGCAGCGGCAGGAAGCGCTTGTCCAGCCGGCACAACGGGCCGATCGCCAGAATTACGTGCAATAGCAGCAGTGCCGCAGTCCCCAGCCCGCGAATCAGCAGCGTTTCCGCCGTCGCATACGGCTGCACCAGCGACCCTACGCCGATGAAGGCGCCAAGGTAGACTGCCACGGCGCAGCCGAGTACCGAATCGTAGACCTTCTTCGCGCGATTCCAGCCCACCGCCTGGTACGTAAGGCTCATCGATAATGCTCCCAATTCAGGTTCGGATTGCGCGGAGCCGCGTCGCGCCGGGCCGACAGCCCGGCGGCAAACACGGCATACAAAATCACGGCCAGAACGATCCAGATCCGCAAATGCGCCCGCCGAATCGGTTGTGTCATCGCGACCTCATCCAGCGTCCCAGCAGCAGCGGCCAGAGAATCGCGCAGCCCGGCAGCACCATCAGACGGAATCCGATTGGCGCGTGGCGCGCCGCCGGGTCCACGCGGCCGATCCCGATCGCGACGAACAACGCGGCGAACACCAGGCCCGCCGCCAGGTACGCCGTGAGCGCATAAACAAACCACTCCGCGGCCTGCATTTCACACCTGAGCCCCGTAGATCGGAATGGCCGCGCCGGTGACCTGCGCCGCTGCGTCCGACGCGAGGTGCACCAGCATGGCCGCCACCTGCGCAGGCTTGACAAACTGCGCCCCCGGATTGCCTGGCGTGTCCATCGTCCCGGGCAGCACCGTATTCGCGGCGATGGAACGATCCTTGTTTTCGAGCGCGATGGTTCGAATCAGAGACACCAGCGCCGCCTTCGAAGCGCTGTACGCCCCCACCATCGCCGCCGGCTCGATCGCCTGTCTGCTCGCGACCGCCAGAATCCGTCCGTTGCCCTGCGCGCGCATCGGCGGTAGCACCGCTCGCGCCATGTAGAACGCGGCCCGGTAATTGAGATCGAGCATCTTCTCGAACGTGGCGTCATCGGTTTCGGCCACGCTCTGGCCGCCTGCAAAGCCGCCCATGACGTGGACCAGGATGTCGACGCGCCCCAGACGTTCCACCACCCGGCTGACCACATTGCGCGCCGCCTCGCCGCTCGATAGTTCGGCCGGCACGGCGATGAAATCCGGATGGGAAAAGTCGGAGTCCTGGATCGAACGCGACACTCCTGCCACCCGCGCGCCGGCCGCCAGAAACGCTTCCGTCACGAAGCTGCCCAGGCCGCCTTTCGCCCCGGTAATCACTGCAATTCTTCCTTCTAGTGAGCACATGTTATTCCCCCGAAGACCACGCCACGCGAAATTCCGGATACAGCGTCAGGCCGCCACAGGCGAAAATCGTTTGTCCGGTGACGTACGATGCTTCCGACGACGCCAGAAACGCAAACACCGAGGCAATCTCGTCAGCCTGAGCGGCGTGACCGATCGGGATGTGGCTCTCGACTTCTCCCCGTGCCTTCGGGTTATCGGTCCAGGCTTTGTTGATCGGAGTTACCACGGCGCCTGGGCCCACCGCGTTGACCCGGATCCCGCGATCGGCGTATTCCAGCGCGAGCGACTTGGTGAGGTTCTCCATGCCGCCTTTGCTAATCGAGTACGACAAATACTTCGGTTTCGGAATCATCTCGTGCACGCTTGAGTTGTTGAGAATGACGCCGCCACCCGGACGCGAAAGGAAATGCTTGATCGCTTCGCGGGAACACAGAAACGGGCCGCGGAGATTGACCGAGAGGATGCGGTCGAAATCCGCGGTCTCGATTTCGTGACTGGGGCAGGGCTTCTGAATGCCCGCGTTGTTAATCAGGATATCGAGCCGTCCGAACGCATCGACGGTCTTGGCGATCATCTCTTTAACCTGCTCCTCGCTCGAGACGTCGGCCTGCACAATCAACTCGCGTCCGTGTCCATTGGCGCGGGCGGCTTTCGCCAGGACTTGCGTCGCCTGGGCCTGCTCCGCCCCGCTCCGGTAATTGATCGCGACGTTCGCGCCCTCACGCGCGAACCGGATAGCGATCGCCTGGCCGATGCCCGACGACGCCCCGGTGATCAGAACATTTTTGCCTTTTAATCTTTCCACTTGTATGACTCCTTGCACCTGCTTCATCCCCCGCCCCGGCGCGGATATTCCCGCGATACTCCGGGAATATTTGGCCCCCTGGGCGGGATATCGGAGTCATGCAGATCACTAGACGTTTTGCTCTCTTATTGGGAGTTGTCCTCCTCCCGGCGTTCGCGGAAAAACCTGCCGACCCGGTTAACAAGAACAGTAGCGGCGTGGCCATCAAAGGCTACGACGCGGTAGCCTACTTCATCGATGGCAAGCCCGTGAAGGGATCGCCGAACTTCACCCATCAATGGAATAGCGCCACCTGGCAGTTCGCCAGCGCCGAGCATCGCGATGAGTTCGCCAAGGCGCCCCAGAAGTACGCGCCGCAGTACGGCGGTTATTGCGCGTACGGCGTGAGCCAGAACCATACCGCTCCAATCGACCCCGAAGCGTGGACGGTAATCGACAGCAAACTCTACCTGAATTACAGCCTGGATGTGAAGAAAACCTGGTCGCAGTCGGTTCCGAAGTACATCGAGCAGGCGGAAAGAAACTGGCCGAACCTCCACAAATAGGCGCAAACTCGTATGGATGCTTACGACTGTCGACTTTGCGGCCGTAAGCATCCTTCGGGTCCCAAAGATTTTTTGCGAAATCGGGAATAAACTGACGGAGTGCCCGGATTTACGACCAAGATGTTCTTCTCGCAAAGGCCGCGC
>JBDTPR010000597.1:0-4577 GCA_039932635.1 Candidatus Solibacter sp. | reverse complement strand
CGGCGAAAGCCGGCCGAACCACATCAGGAATGGGCACGCTCCGTCTTCTTCCTGGTAGAGCACGACCCTGGTTTTGGGCACTCGACTGTTAGTCTATTCGCAAAATTGCGAAATTGCAACCGCACGATTTCTTAATGCGTGGCGCGCTCCGGCGCCCGCAGGTTCACCAGCACTTCCAGCAGCTTGTCCACTTCCGACTGAGCCCGCAAGTAGTAGCGGGCATGCGAGCGCTGCTTTCGGCCGATACGCACGCCAACGACATTCCCCTCCAGCGCGAAAGCGTCCTCGTCGTTTTCATCGTCCCCCACATAAATGATCCAATTACAGCCCAGCCGAGTTCGTTCGGCAGCTAGGGCGCCGCCTTTATTACTCGCTCTATCGGGCATCAGGTTGACCACCTGTTTGCCTCCGACCAGGCGTGCGTCGGGCAGGCGTCGCGCCGCGGCCAGAATCCTCCGGCGGACGCCGGCCTTATCGGAACTATGGCGATAATGCACGGCGAGGGAGAGCCCTTTATCCTCCACCCACAAGCCGGGCACCTTCCCCAGTTCGCGGTTCATGGAGTCCCGCCACTCAGCCACCATCATCGATCTGGGCGGCGTCGTCTCGTTTTCCGCTCCATGATTGCCGATGGCGCGCTCCACGTTGGTGCCGGCGAGACGGCCCACCAGATCGGCGCGAGCCCGCCCCGAAACGATGATGCAGGGATAGAGCGCCGCCACTTGTCGAAGCAGCATTCGGGTCTGCTCGCGGATTCCGGCCCGGCCCGGATGATCGACAATGGGCGAAAGCGTCCCGTCGAAATCGAAGGCGCAGAGCGTTCTCTCGCCAGCCAGCTGCTCCAGGACATCCCGCGAAGCCGGGGACAGCAAATAGCGCATCATCCGGCCAGGGGCCCTACACGAGCCCGTTCGGTCAGGCGCTCCGCGACGCGCTCCTGATTGCGCAGGCGCGAGGCGTCCACCAACATTTTTCCGGCCCAGCGATACACATTAAATTGCGCCAGCAAGGAGCGCATCGACCGCATGCGGTCCTGCTGCTCGGCAACCGGCATGGTGAGTGCCGTCGCCAGGGCTTCGCTGCTGCTCTCCAAATCGTAGGGATTCACAATCAACGCCTCGGTCAGCTCGCGCGCCGCGCCGGTGAACTCGCTGAGGACCAGCACGCCCTTCAAATCGGTGCGCGCCGCAACGTACTCCTTGGCCACCAGGTTCATGCCGTCGTGCAGGCTGCTGACGTAACAGAGATCGGACGCCCGATAGAAGCGAAATACCTCGGGAGGCTCGTGGTGCGACCGCAGGAGAATGATGGGCAGGTAGCCGTCGCGTCCGAACCGCTGATTGATGCGGTCGGCCAGTTGTACCACGGCGTCGTTCAATTCCCGGTAGCGGTCGATCTTGGTGCGGCTCGGCGCCGCCAGTTGGGCGAAGCTGAAACGGCCGCGGAATTCCGAATGCTTTTCGAGCAGCCGTTCCACCGACAGTAACCGCTCCTCGATGCCTTTGGTATAGTCCAGACGGTCGATACCAACACCGAGGAGTGCGCCGGGCTTCAGCCCTAAATCGCGCCACACCTGAGCACGGCACTCCGCGGGAGGGGGGGCCGAATCGGCCCAATGCACAGGCCATTCCAAAGCGATGGGATAGGGACGGATCAGGGTGCGATGGCCATGCATCACCACGGCGTTCTGCTCGCGGTCGATGCGCGTTTCCAGATACCGGTCCACGGAGTCCATGAAGTTATTGCAGTGCAGTTGCGTGTGGAAGCCGATGATACTGCTGCCCAACATGCCCTGGAGGATCTCATTGCGCCAGGGACAGATGCCCATGCGCTCGCCGTTGGGCCAGGGAATGTGCCAGAACGCGATTACAGTGGCGTAGGGCAACTTCTCGCGGATCATGGCGGGGGCCAGCGCGAAGTGGTAATCCTGCACGAAGATGATGGGGTCTCTGGAATCCACTTCGCTGCACACAGCGTCGGCGAACTTCTGATTCACGGCGCGGTACTGGCGCCAGTCCTCGGCGCGGAAGATGGGGCGCGCGTGCGCTACGTGGCACAGGGGCCACAAGCCTTCGTTCGAAAAGCCATAGTAGTAACCTTGCTGCTCCTCCTCCGTCAGCCAGACGCGACGTAGCAGGTACGATTCTTCGCCTGGAGGCACGTTGATGTGGTCGCGGCGGTCTACGGTCTCGCGATCGGCGCTGCCGCTGCCGTGAGCCACCCACACACCCGAGCAGGCGCGCATCACCGGTTCCAGGGCCGTGACGAGTCCACTGGCGGGGTGCTGGACTTCGATCTTTCCGTCGTCGGTGCGATGGTGGATGTAAGGTTCACGATTCGCCAGGATGACAACCTTCTCGCCGTGCAGGTGGACGTTCAACGTCTGCTTGAGACGCTCCGCGGTCCACCCGCCGGGAGCATCTTCGCGCTCCACGGCCATACGCCCCACCAGCTCGCGCAAGTCGCTGAGGATGGGCTGAAATTCGCGACTCGGCGGATTGGTGCCGGCACGAAGCAGGCGGCGCAGTTCGAGGCTCCACCCGTGCCGAGCCCGTCGGGCGACGAACATCGGCACACCGAAAGCCATGATGGCCAGAATTGCGAAGGTGATGATCAGAAAGGTGCGCGCCTGAGCTTCGCGGCGTTCGATGTAGCTCAGGTCGTGCAGCAGGATGATAAAACCCAAATCCCGTTCCTGGCTTCTGATGGGCATGACGCTGACATGCACGCGTCCGGTGGGCAGGGTCGCGACGGTGCTCCACTCCCGCAGGCGGGTCCCGCCGCTGCCATCCGGGTCTGTGGTGCGGACGCGGGAGCCGATCGCCCAGCAGCCGAATTCTTCCGGGAATCCCGGAGTGCTGGAACGCGGCAGCAGGTAGGTGTCGCAGACCGCCGCGCCCATCACGCGTTCATCGCGCGTCAACTCGACGAGTTGCTTCTGGGTACGCTGTGTATCGTCGTACCAGGAGTGGGCCAGCGCATCGGCAACGCCCATGAGCACCAATTGCGCCCGAGAGTTGACGTCGCGCTCAAACCATTCGCGAGCGGTGGTCTGCACTACTCCCGAAGCGGCCCAGGTCAACAATGCCAGACCCACAACCAGCGACAGGATGAACTGTGCCATTCGAGGCATAATTCCATTACAGCAATTTAATCCTATGGTAAAGTTCGGGAATGCGGCTGGAAGACTTGGGAGTGATAGGAAACTGCCAATTCTCAGCACTGGTGCACAACAGCGGAGAGGTCGTCTGGTGCTGTTTGCCACGGTTCGATTCCGAGCCAGTGTTTTCGACCCTGCTGGACCGCGAGAAAGGTGGACGTTTTCGCATAAGTCCGGCAAATGGAGAAATCGGCACACAGCGCTACCTCCCAAACACGAACATCCTCGAAACCAGATTTCAGACTCCGACAGGCTCCTTCCGGGTGATCGATTTCGCGCCCCGATTCATGCAATTCGGGCGCGCCTTCCGGCCCACCCAATTCATGCGGATCGTGGAGCCGATCGAAGGCACGCCGCGTATCGCCGTGGTCTGCGAACCCCGAGTGGGGTGGTCCAAGGCCCAGCCGGTATTGCTGCAAGGGTCGCATCACGTCCGCTTCGAGGGGTTCGCCAGCCAACTCAGGCTGACCACTGACATACCGAATTCCTATCTGGGCGGCCAGCCGTTCACGCTCACCAAGCGGCACCACCTCGTCTTAACCTGGGGCGCGCCGGTGGAAGAGCCGCTCGATTCGCTATGCGAACGTTTCCTGAATGAGACCTCGCGATACTGGCAGGAGTGGGTGAAGCGGTGCGACATTCCACCGATGTTTCAACAGGAGGTCATCCGCTCCGCACTGACTCTGAAATTGCATTGCTTCGAGGACACCGGCGCGATCATCGCGGCGATGACTACCTCGATACCGGAGTCCGCCGGTAGCGGCCGCACTTGGGACTACCGCTACTGCTGGCTGCGCGATTCCTATTACGTGTTGAGCGCTTTCGGCCTGCTCGGACAGTTCGAAGAGCGCGAGCAATTCGTGCAGTACCTGCTGAACGTCGCAGGTGGCGCTCCGGGACTTAACCTGGCGCCCCTGTACCGTGTGGATGGTTCGCAGAACCTGGACGAAGCGATCCTCGAAGACTGGCCAGGCTACAACGGCGAGGGTCCGGTGCGCATCGGCAATGGAGCCGCGCTGCATTCCCAGCACGATATCTATGGAGAGATGGTGCTGGCGCTGACGCCGATTTTCCTCGACGAGCGGATGAGCGCCGAGCGTTCTCCCGCGGCGTTCAAATTGATCGAGGCACTGGCGCGCAAGGCGATCTCGCTGGCCGGCGTTCCCGACGCGGGCATCTGGGAGTATCGCACCGAGTGGAAGCCGCAGACGTTCTCCAGCCTGATGTGCTGGGCCGCGGCAGATCGCATGGCCAACATCGCGGAGTTGCACGGACCGGCGCTCGCGAGCGAGTTCCGCGCGGCGGCCGACCGGATCCACGCCGAGGTAACTGCGCAAGCGTGGAATCCGGCGCGGAAGAGCTTCGTAGGCCGCTATGGCGGAGAAGACCTGGACGCGTCGTTGCTGCAGGCGGTGCG
>JBDTPR010000596.1:0-4578 GCA_039932635.1 Candidatus Solibacter sp. | reverse complement strand
CTCGCCCGCTGATTTCTCGGCGATTTTGACGCCCCTCTTCTGCCTCGGCGTAGTCCTGATTACGCTCGCGCGGCGCCCCGTTTTCGAAACCTGCGGCGTACCCTCGGCAGCCTTCGCTCTTCCGCCCGCCTCACGCGCTCCGCCCCTCGGCTAACTCGCGGCCCCTCCTCCCGTTCACCGCTAGCCAAGGAGAACCTCGCTTGAAAAAGCTCCAACGTATATTTCTGTGTCTGGTGCTGTGCACCGGCACGATATCGGGCGTTTGGATGCGTCCCGACGAGATTGAAGAATTGATGCGGGTGATGAACCAGCCCAAGATCGTCCGCAAATACGCGGTGGAAGATCGCGACGACGACCAGCCCGGCGACCTTACCGGGGGATTTCGTATTTTTTGATCTTCTCGTAGAGCGTGGAGCGGTCGATGCCCAGCACCGCCGCCGCTTCCTTGATATTGCCCCTGGTGCGCTCGATGGTGGTAGAGATCAGCACGCGCTCCATGTCCTGCATCGTCATACCCGCCGGGACGGCCCAATTCGCGGGTCTGGCCGCGTAATTTGACAGGAACGCGAAATCGCCTTCGGTGAGCGCGCTCCCACGGCAGGTGACGATGGCGCGCTCCACTGCATTTTCGAGCTCGCGCACATTGCCCGGCCAATTGTGATCCAGCAGGAGGCGTAACGCCCCCTCCGTCACTTCGCTCACATTCCTGCCCAGCTCGTGGGAGAGACTATCGACGAAATGCTCCGCCAGCAGCGGAATATCTTCGCGGCGGTCGCGCAGCGGGGGAATGCGGATCTCGATCACGTTGAGCCGGTAGTAGAGATCGTCGCGGAACTTCCCTTCCGCCGCCGCCTGCTGCAGATTCACATGGGTGGCCGCCACCACGCGCACATCGACGCGCACCTCTTCGCTTCCGCCGACCCGGTAGAACGAGCGATCCTGCAGCACGCGCAGGAGGTCCACCTGCAGCTTGGGCGAGATGTCGCCGATTTCGTCGAGGAAGATGGTGCCCGTATCGGCCATCTCGAACTTGCCGCGCTTCTGTTGATTGGCTCCCGTGAAGGCGCCCTTCTCATGGCCGAAGAGTTCGCTCTCCAGCAGCGTCTCGGCGAGTGCGGCGCAACTCACCGCCACGAAGGGCTTTGACGCCCGCTCGCCGGCGTTGTGAATCGCGCGCGCCACCAGTTCCTTGCCGGTACCGCTTTCGCCCTGGATCAGCACGGTGCTGCGCAGACTGGCGACCTCGCCGCACAGGGCCATGATCTCCTGCATGCGCGGATTCTTGCTCACCATATCGTGCACGCAATATTGGCGCGTCAGTTTCTTGCGCAGGATGGTGTTCTCGCGCTGCAGGTTCTTCACCTTGATGATTCGGTTGACCAGCAGCGAGATCTCCTCGGGGTTGCAGGGCTTCACGATGTATTCCTGCGCGCCCTCCTTCATCGCGGTGATCGCTGTGTCCACGGTGGCGTAGGCGGTGATGATGATGATGGAGGCCTCGGGGTGCAGCCGCCGGATCTGCATCATGGTTTCGATGCCGTCCATGCCGCCGGGCATCTTCAGGTCGACGAAGTAAATCGCATAATCGCGCGTCTGGGCCTTCTCCACGGCGATGCGTCCGGAAGCGGCGGTATCCACCACATACCCGTCCTCGCGCAGCCACGCGGCCAGCGATTCGCACATTACCTCTTCGTCATCCACTACCAGAATCTGCCAGTGAGTCTTCATACTTGCCTCTCCGCGGAATGGCGCCGCAAGCGCGCCCCGCACGCCGCACAGAATGCGTCGTCTTTCATATCGATTTGGCGGACGGTGGTGGCCAGGGACATGGCGCAATTCCGCTCCGCGCAGTGCACGAGTCCGAAAAGATGGCCGGTCTCATGCAGCACCTCTTTGTGAGTTCGTGCCAGGAAAATTTCGCGATCTCCGGGCAGGCCGTAGAACTCCTGGCGCAGACGCGCGAGCGAAACCACTCCCACGCGCCCGCCCAATTGGGCCTGGCCGAAAACGAAGGTGAGTACCGGAATGAAGAGATCGCGCGCCGTCACGGCCAATAATTTCGAAGCATCCGCCGGACACTGACGGAGCAGCATATCGAGCACGGGAATGGAGCCGTACTGTTTGCGCTCGGCGTCGTATGCGAAGTCGATGCTGCCCAGTTCCATGTTACGTACCGGACCTCCGAACTCGTTCTCCACGCGCGCCGTCACGGCCTGTAGCGCGGCGCGCTCCACATCTTCGGTCGCGCCTACGTACAGGTACTTCATTCGGGGCGCGCCAGCACCGCGGCGGGAACCTCCGCGCGGCCTGCCGATTCTACCAGCGGCAGGGACACCGTAAACGTCGTACCTTCACCCACCGTGCTCTTCACTTCCAGATCGCCGCCGTGCGAGTCCACGATCCCGTACGACACCGCGAGCCCGAGTCCTACGCCCTTGCCTTCGGGCTTGGTGGTGAAGAAGGGGTCGAAGATCTTGGTCAGATTCTCCGGCAGAATGCCTTCGCCGTTGTCGGAGACGTGGAGGAGAACGACGCCGTCGCCCTTCTCTGTGGAGATGGTCACGCACCGCTCCGGCCGGCTGTGCGTCGCCTCCGCGGCGTTCAAAAGCAGATTGAGCACCACCTGCTGAATTTGCGACGTGTCGCAGGGCGCGGCCGGAAGGTCCTCGCACAACGTGGTTTCCACGGTCACGTTGCTGAGTTTCATTTTGTGTTCGATCAGCGAGAGGGTGGTGCGCAGGATGCGATTCAGGTCGGCGGGCGCGCGCTGCGGTTTGCCGCGACGGGAGAAAGAAAGCAGGTCGCTGACGATCCTTCCCACGCGCGCAGTTTCGCTGGTGACTTGACCGAGGTAGCGCCGGAACTCGGGGATGCGCGCCTGCGGAATCCCATCGTCCTTCAACATGCGCTGCAGCAGCATGGAGAGGTTGAGCACGCCCGAGACGGGGTTGTTGATCTCGTGCGCGACGCTCGCCGATAGCTGGCCGAGAGAGGCCAGCCGGTCGCTTTGCAGCAGTTTCTTCTGCGCCGCTTTGAGCTGTTGGGTGCGCTCTTCCACCTTAGTTTCGAGGTTCTGCGTGAACTGGTTGATCTCGGCGAGCGCGGTGCGCAGGCGGTCGCGCATCACGTCGAACGAGCGCGCCAGTTCGTCGAGCTCTTCGCTGCTGCCCACGATATCCAGCGGCTTGTCCAGCTCCATCTGGCTCACCGCCTTGGTGCCTTCGATCAACTTATCGATCGGACGGCTCAGGAAACGCCGCGTGAAGTAGATGATGAAAAGGCTGATGAGCGTGATCTCCACGGCAGTCACCAGCAGCACGCGGACCTTCATCGCGTCCACTTCGTGGTCTACACTTTCCAGATTCAGGCGCAGGTCGAGGACGCCGAGCACCTTCATTTCGGCGGGGTGGGCGTGGCATTGCGCCTGGCTGCACGAGGGCTCGTTGTAAATTGGCGTGGCCATGGCCAGGCGGCGCCCGCCGTTGGACCCGCGGAAAATCTGCACGCGCGACGGCAGATCCGCGTGGTCGCTCTCCGGCGGCGCTTCCTTCGCCCTCGCCTTGTCCTCCGGATTGGTGGAGAACATCACCTGCCCGGCGCGGTTGAACATGCGTATGCGGTCGATGCCCTGCTTGGCCGCGATCGTCTGCATCACCTGGTAGGCGGCCTCGCGGTGATCGTCGAGCATGGCGTGCCAGGTCGCGCTGGAGATGCCCTTGGATAATTGATCGGCACCCAGAATCATGGTGTCGAGCAGTTGTCGTTCTTCGGTGGTTACATTAACCAGTCCGGAAACCGCCGCCACAATGATCACAATGACGGTGATCGAGAGCATCAGCTTCCGGGCGAGACGCCGCGGCATAAGTGCTAATCAGACCTGGAAGTATTGTAACTGGTGGCGGCAGATTGCGGAGATCTGGCATTCCCCAATCAGAGCCGCGACCGTGAGGGAGTGGTTGCTAACTTGCCTTGAGACCCTGCATACCGACCGCTCCCTTACGGTCGCGGCTCTGATGAGCGCTCACAATAATTCTCAGATTCTGAGAGAGCGATTGCTACCTTAGATTGGGCGGCCGCATGCCGACGAATCCCTGACGGTCGCCGCTCTGATTGGGGTGCAAACCTACTCGAGCCGAAAACCCGAATCCTTCAGCGCTTTCCAGCCGCCGTCGAGCGAGATGGCCTGCGTGTAGCCCATCTGCCGCAAATTGTCTGCCACCAGCGCGGAGCGGAAACCACCTCCGCAGTAGAGCACGAGCTTAGTGTCCTTATCCGGAACCTTCGCCTCGATATCGCGCTCAATGATGCCCTTACTCAGATGCACCGCCCCGGCGACATGCCCGGCGGCCCACTCGTTATCCTCCCGAGTGTCCACCAGGACGTGGGCCTCGCCGGCCTCGCGCAGTTTCTGGTAGCCTGCCAGGTCGATTTCCTGCACGCGCGACTTGGCCTCATTGACGAGCTTCAGAAATCCAGGATTGTGTGCCATAGCTCCTACTCGACCCGCCGGATCTTGGCGCCTACGCCGGCAAGTTTCGCCTCGATTTTCTCATAGCCGCGATCGATGTGGTAAACCCG
>JBDTPR010000595.1:0-4580 GCA_039932635.1 Candidatus Solibacter sp. | reverse complement strand
CCGCCAGGAATTCGGCCTGCGCCTCCGGCAGCACTGCTTGCGGTACGTCCTGCCGGGTGTTGCCCTCGCCGGCGATCCAGCGGCCGTGCGGCATCAGGCCTCCCGCGGCGATGGTGGCCACCACGCGCGTCATCTTGAACGGCGTGACCAGCACCGGACCTTGCCCGTAGGCGGCGAACGGCAGCATCTGGCGAAGCTGCGCATCGTCGCCGGTGGAGAGCCCGAGCAAGTTGGCGGTTTCGGCCAGCGCCTGGGAGCCGACATCGTGGACGCCCAACTGCGCGAAATAGGCATTGCAGGAGACCGCGATGGCACGCTCCAAATCCAGCGTGCCGTGGGCATGGTCGCCGATATCGTCTCGAATCGGCCGATTCCATCCGGCGATGGTGGCGCCGCAGCGCCCGTCGCCCAGCGGACGGCACTGGTAGGTGCGCTGCGTGAGCGTGGGATCGCTGCGCAGCGCGGCCATCGCAGTGACCACTTTGAAGGTGGAGCCGGGCGGGTACTGACCGTAGCGCGCGCGATCGAGGAGCTCGTCCGGCGTGGGCGGCACGGTGCGGGCGGAGGGCGGCAGGGCGGTGGGCGCGTCCACCATGGCGAGGACGTCGCCGGTGTCCGCCTGCATCACCACGAGCGCGCCGCGCGACACGCCCGCTTGCTTCAGGTGGCGCTCCAGAATTTCCGCCGCGCGGAGTTGCAGGCGAATGTCCACGGTCAGCTTCAGCGAGCGGTCGCGTGCCAGCAGGCGCGCGACCCCGGCGTTATTGGGGCGGTGACGATAGCGGATGAGCGGCGCGAGTTCGGCGTACTGATATCCCTGTAGGCGGAGATTGGCGTCGTGCTCCACGAGGGAGGAGTTGGTGGCGTGAAAGTTCTCGCCGGTACGCAGATCGCCAATCAGGTGGACCGCGGCGGCGCCGAAAGGATAATGGCGGCTGTCGAACCGGTTGACCGCGGTTTCGACCGGAACGCCGAGAGTGCGATAGTCATCGCGATGGCGATCGAGTTCCTGCCAGTTGCTGGTGGCGAGGGGGACGCCGTTGCGGTCGAAGATGGTGCCGCGGGGGATCTCGCGCGCCAGCGAATTGATGCGCGGATTGTGCTGCGGGCGCTTGACGTTGTCCTCTTCGAAGGCGCGGGCATCGCGGGACAGGTATTCGCGATCATTCAATAGTTGATAGCGAGCGGCGAAGGCCACGAGGATCAGGCCCGCGGCTGCCAGTACGAGTTTCAAGCGGCCGACGGGAGCGCGCAGCAACTCGGGCTGAGTGGATTGTTCGGAGGCGCTGATTCCGGCGAGCAGCGCGAACGCCAGGAAGTTGGCCGCCATCGCGGTGTTTCCGGAGCTGAGGAACGGCGATACCACGCCCGAAAGGGGCAGCGCTCCCAGCACGCCGGCGCTGATCAGGAGCATCTCGCACGCGATCAGGGTGGTGAGGCCGGTGCCCAGGAACAGACCGTAAGTGGTGTCCGAGCGTTGGGCGGCGCGCAGACTTCGCCAGATCAGAAATGCGAACAGCGCGAAGACCGCGGCCACGCCGATGAAGCCCCACTCCTCGGCGAGGGCGGGAAGGACGAGGTCGGTGCTGCTGGCGGGAATGACGTTGGGGTCGCCCCATCCCGGGCCGCTGCCGGTAGGTCCGCCAGTGGCGAAGGCCCAGAGCGCGTGCGCCAGTTGATCGCCGCCGCGGACATCGTTGTCCCACGGCGAGAGCCACATGTCGATTCGCTGGACGACGGTGTGCGGCGTGCCGGCGCGATAGCCGATGCCGACGGCTGCCACCATGACGGTCACGGCAGTGAGGGCGAGTGCGCGACGGCCGCGCGCCACGGTGAAGACTGCCAGAAAGACGAATAGCGTGACCAGGGCGGGTCCAAGATCCTTCAGCACGAAGAAGAAGACCAGTGAAATTCCGGTGGCGGCGATCACGGGGATGACGTGCTCCGCGCGAGCCACGCGGTTGCCCGGCAGCAGCGGCTCGCGCAGATCGCGCAGGCGTTCCCAATTGCGCGTGAAATATCCGGCGAGAAACATCACCAGCAGAATTTTGATCAACTCCACGGGCTGGAAGATGCCGAGGTTGACCTTGGCGTCGTTGCCTGTGGGGCCGCGCCCGAAGGCGAGCAGGAGCCCGAAGAGTCCGAGCGCGGCGAACAGCGGGGTGTAGCACCAATTCGAGAGCCGGCGGTAATCGAAGAATCGGATGGCGGGCAGCGTAAGCAGGAGACAGCCGGCGAAGACTCCGATGGCGAATTTCTGGAACTCCAGGGAATCGCGCAAGGGGTCGCGAAGGCTCACCATGAGGAGGAAGCCGAAGCCGGTGAGCAACTGCAAGACAGGCAGGATCGCGGTGTCGCCGCGGAATTTGGTGAGCCGCCAGAAAAGCGTCACCAGATAGAAGCCGGCGAAGTAGAGGATGGCCGAGCGGATCAACTGCGCGCGGAATTCGTTGGGACCGCGTACGGAGAACAGCGGCTTGACGCGTGCGAATTGCCGGCGCGGGATGACGGCGGTGAGCGCCCCGGTGTGACGCAGCGGGCGCGCCCGCTCCAGGTAGCTATAGATCTGCGGCGCCAGGTCTGCGCGATTGGGAAAGAAATCGAGGACCGGAAGCAGGTCGTCGGGCGAGGCGACGGCATTCAGATTCAGTACCGGCGCGCTGGACATGCGCTGCACTTTCGCCTGGTAAACAGACCACAGGCCGGTAGCCACCAGGAGTGAAGCGCCCAGCAGCCAGAGGAAGCCCACCGATACGCGGCGGCGGGGAACTCTCACGAGGACGGGCGAGGTTCCGGGCTGGGTCCAGCTTCGTGTTACCGCCACCGGTAGGACCTCCGTGGGCGCGGTTTGCGCGGGGCCGGAGCGTGGATCAGCGTCAATTCCTGCAAGTGCGGGGCGCTCTGGTTGAAGCCTTCGATGCGCTGGTAGAAGGCGCGGGCGATTTCGGCATCGCGCTTGGCACGGCGCCAATCGTGCGGCAACTCGCGGCGCGCGCGGAGGCGATAGGCGTCGCCCTGCTGCTCGATCTCGCGGCTGCCCAGCACGGCTCCGAGGCGAACCGCTTCGGCAAATTCCGCCATGGCTTTTTCGGGATCGGGCAGCGAGTAAGCGAAGACTCGCGCGAGCGCCAGGTGCGGCGCCGGATCGGTGGGGTCCTTCGATGCGGCCAGGAGGAATTCATCGCGGGCCTTGATGCGCTGCCCCGTCACGGCGTTGGCCGAATAGAGGTCCGCGTTGAGCCGCTCGAGCGTTGCGTAGCCGCGCGCGAGTGCAAGTTTCGCGGCGGTGCGTTCATCGACGGCGCCGAGTTGCACGGCGCGCGCCAGGCAGATTTCCGCCTTTTGCCAGTCGTAATCGGAGAGCGAGGGCGCGGGGCTGGTGCGATAGGAATCCAGGATACGGTCCGCCGAGTCGATGTACCACTGCGCCAGATTCTCCACGGGCGGCGGCGCTGGCGTGAGACTGCCAGACATCCCAGCTCAGCGAGCCGCCGATCCAGAGCAGCATGCCGGTGGTGAAATAGGCTGCCGCTCCGACTATGCGCAGGCCCTCACGGTGGCGGCGCGCGGTTCGCGTAATCCGCTGGAGGGCCTTGCGTCCGGCCTCCATGGTCGCGTTCGGATTCCACTTCGAGCGCTGCTCGGTCACGGCCTGGGTGGGCTTGCCTTCGAGGAAGAGTTGCAGGTCGGCCTGGAAATCGCTTGCCGAGGCATATCGGCAGCGGACATCGGGCGCCAGGGATTTCGACACGATGGCGCGCAACCCGGGCGGGCACGATTCACGCAGGGCTCGCGGCGGACGCTTCGATTGGATGAGCCGCTCCAGCTTGCGCGTGTCCTCGGCCTGATAAGGCGGGACGCCGGCCAGCATTTCGTAAAGCGTGGCGCCCAACGCCCAAAGATCGGATTGTGGTTCCACCTCGGCGCGGCTCAGCCTTTCGGGCGAGCAGTAGCTCGGACTGCCGAAGTGGTGGCCCGTGGCGTTGCAGTCCACGCGCAGCATTTTGGCGATCCCGAAGTCCAGCAGACGGACGGTGTCGTTGGGCCCAAGGTGGATGTTGGAGGGCTTGATATCGCCGTGCACCACCGCCGATTCCGAGGAGTGAAATTTGGCGAGCTGTTCGCACAGTTCGAGCGCAATGATGGCGGCCCGAAACGGATTCACCACGCGCTCCGACGAGAGCATGTCGGCGACGGTGCGCCCTTCGACGTACTGCATGGCCACCAGGAAGTAGCCGTCCAGATCGCCGAATTCGTAGATCTCCACCATACGCGGATCGACGGTGTGCAACTGCTGTTGAATGGCCGCCCCGCGCCGCTCCGCTTCGATGATGAGTTTGGTGACCGGCTCGTCGCGGTGGCGGATCAGCTTGAGCGCGACGTGGCGGTTCTCCACCGTGTCGAGGGCCAGATGAACTTCCGTCATGCTCTTGCCGAGGCGGCGAACTATTTCGTAACGGCCGATGCGGTCGGGTGTGTTCATGGCTTCAACTCCCGAGGCGCAGGACCGCCCACAGCAGCATGCCGAGCAGGAGTCCGTACGTCAGAAACGCGAGGCGGCCGCGCCAGAAATGGCGCCC
>JBDTPR010000594.1:0-4584 GCA_039932635.1 Candidatus Solibacter sp. | reverse complement strand
AACTGGATGTGCAGCGCAATCCGATTATCGCGGAAATCGACGGCAAGAAGAACGTATTGACGCTGGAGCAGCAGAAGCGCGCGCTGCAGCAGTTGGAAACCGACATGGTGGCGCGCAAGGAGCAGTCCGACTCGCAATTGGCGGTGCTGATCGAACAGCGCAATCGCAGCCTGATCGACGTGCAGCGGGAATTGCAGCGCATCGCGTTGTGCAAGAGCCTGGCGCCGATTACGGGTCTGGTGGCGGTGAAACAGAATCGCGCGGGTAACTTCAATTTCGGGACCTCGATGCCGGACATCCGCGAGGGCGACACGTTGCAGCCGGGTATGCCGGTGGCCGATATTCTCGATTTGAGCGAAGTGGAAGTCTGGGCCAAGGTCGGCGAGTTGGATCGCGCGAATTTGAAGGAAGGGCAGGAAGCCGTCCTGCAGCTGGATGCGATTCCCGATAAGCGGTTCAACGGCAAGATTAAGGCGATGAGCGGCACCGCGACGAGCGACGTATTCAGCGGCGATCCGTCCAAGAAGTTCGACGTGATTTTCTCGGTAGACATGCCGCAGTTATTGGCGAGCGTGGGCATGAAGCCCGCGGACATCGCGCGCATCCTGAAGACGGCCGAGGCCAATGCCAAGAAGGGTATTAATGCGGGGGTGAATCCGTTCGCGCCTCCGCCGGCGGAAGGCGCCGCGGATGACGGCAGCGGACGCGGCGGCGGGCGTCAGCGCGGACAGGGCGGACAGGGCGGCGGAGCTCCGGGCGGACAGGGCGGCGGACGCCAGGGCGGTGGAGATCCCACGGCGCAGGGTGGTCGTGGCCAGGGTGGCGCACCGGGTGGCGGACGTGGTCCCGCAATGAGCGAAGAAGATCGCAAGAAGATGACGGACCTTCGCGCCAAAATCGGCGCTGCGACGGGCGCGGACCGCGAAAAATTGCAAAAGGAAATGACCGATCTGATGGCCAAGCTGGGAATCTCGGGCGGCCGCGGACAGGGTGGTCCGGGTGGCGGCGGATTCCCGGGCGGCGGCGGACAAGGTCGCGGGCGCGGTGGGCGCGGCGGTGGCACGGATACGGGGTTGAGCGGCTTAGAGCAGTTGGAAGCGATGGTAAAGCGCGGTGTGGTTTCGGCGGGCTTTACGGAAGAAGACCGCAAGGGCGCGAAGTTGCCGCTGCCTCCCGAGCAGGACTCGCAGGTGCAGGTGCTGTTGCGGCCGGGCCTGCTGGCGGACGTCGAGATCCAGGTAGAGAAGTTGCCCGACGTGATCCACGTTCCGACGCAGGCGGTCTTCCAGAAGAACGGCCAGTACCTGGTGTACGTGCAGAAGAACGGCAAGTTCGAGGCGCGGCCGGTGAAGCTGGTGAAACAGAGCGAATCGATGATGGTGATTGAGAGCGGCGTGACGGCGGGCGAGATTGTCGCCATGGCCGATCCCACCCCGGACAAGAAGGGCAAGGCCGGCGAGAAGAAGGGTGGCGGCGCCGGCGCCGCGATGAGCGGCATGAGCGGGGGTAAGTAGTCATGGGTCTCTCTAATATCGGTCCCGAATTAATGATGGGCATGGCCAGCCTGTTTGCGCACAAGCTGCGCAGCCTGCTGACCATGTTGGGTATGATCTTCGGCGTGGGCGCTGTGGTGGCGATGCTTTCGATCACGGCCGGCGCGCAGAAGGAAATGATGAGCTTCATCGACCAGTTGGGCGTGAACAACATCATCGTGGAGGCGCACGAGAGCGTCGATCGCAACGAATTGCAGACCGTGCGCGCGGTATCGCCGGGCCTAAGCTTCCGCGACTTTCGGGCGATTTCGGAGAACGTGGGCGGGCTAGTGGCGATCACGCCTCGCAAGCGTTTCAAGCCGCAGAAACTGCTGCCTAAGACCAGTCAGGAGCAGCCGCAGCTGATCGGCGTATATCCGAACTTCGTGGAGATCAACAGCCTGAAGCTGGTGCAGGGCCGCTTCTTCTCCGAAGAGGAGAATCAGACTTCGGCGCCGGTGTGCGTGTTGGGCGAAACCACCAAGGTCAACCTGCTGGGCTACGATAACGCAGTCGGCAAGTACGTGAAGGTGAACGATACCTGGCTGCAGGTGATCGGCGTGCTGACCCCGCAGGCGACCAGCGATACCGATGTGGAAGGCGTACAGGCGATGAACCGCAACAACCTCATCATCGCGCCGCTCAACACGGTGATGCGCCGGTTCGAAGACAACACGAGCTATCTGAAGGACGAGATCGACGGCATTTACATGAAGGTAGGGCCGGGCGTGGATTCGATCGAGACCGCCAACGTGGTGCGCGCGATTCTGGCGAATACACATAAGGACGCGGGCGATTTCACGGTAGTGGTACCCGCCGGGCTGCTGGAAGAGCGTCGCCGGACGAGCTTCATTTTCGAGATCGTGATGATTTGTATTGCCGGCATTTCGCTGCTGGTGGGCGGCATCGGAATTATGAACATCATGCTGGCGACGGTTTTGGAGCGCACGCGCGAAATCGGAATCCGGCGCGCCATCGGTGCACGCCAGGGGGACATTGTACGTCAGTTCCTGACGGAGGCGGTCTTGATCTCGATTGTAGGCGGGCTGATCGGAATCGCGTTCGGGTTCACCCTGTCGAGGGTGATTGCGACAGCGGCCGGATGGAGCACGGTGGTAACCACGTCATCGATCGTGGTGGCTTTCGGCGTGTCTGTGTTTATTGGTTTGTTGTTTGGAATTTATCCGGCCGTACAGGCCGCGAAACTGGATCCCATTGAGGCCATTCGTTACGAGTAAGTATATGCTTTTCAGAACCTTAGCCACTGGAATATTACTGACGACCGGCGCGTTTGCGCAGTCGTTTCCCAAGCCGTCCTACTTCCGTGAGACGTTCAATAAGACGCAGCCGAAGGTCGAATTGAAAGACCCGGTGCGGTTGAAAGACTTCGTGGTGGGTGACAAGCTGGAACTGTCATTGAAGAACTATCTGGCGCTGGTGGTGGCCAACAACACCGACATCCAGCTGCAGATGCTCACTCTGGAGACGCCGAAAAACGCGATCCAGCGTGCCTTTGGTGTGTGGGATCCGCGGGCCACGGCGCAGTTCACCACCACTCGCGCGACTACGCCTCCCACCAGCGCGTTGGACGGCAGTTCGGCCGCGATCAAGACGTTGAATCAGCCCCTGACGATGAACGTGACGCAGTTACTGCCTACCGGGACCAGCTACACCGTGTCATGGGGTGGTGCGAAGAGCACCAGCAACAGCAGCTTCAACAATTACAATCCGGCGCTGTCCAGTAACCTGGCGGTTGCGTTTTCGCAACCCTTGCTGCAGAATCGGGGATCTTATATAAACCGCCTGAGCCTGATGGTGGCGAGGAGCCGACTGCAGGGGAGCCAGTTCAATCAGACGACGCAGTTCATCAATCTGATTTCCGCCGCTGAGAATGCGTATTGGGACGTGGTGTCGGCGCGCGAAAACCTGCGAGTGGCGTTGAGCGCCGAGGACACGGCTGGCAAGTTCCTGGAATTGCAGCAGAAGCAGTTGGAACTGGGCGCGCTTTCGCCGCTGGACATCTACCAGGCGGAACAGACCTTCGCAACCCGTAAGCTGGATGTGGCCCAGGCCCGTTTCCGTCTTGCGCAGTTAGAAGACACGATGCGCAAGCAGATCGGCGCCGACCTGGATGCCGAAGCCCGCAAGCTCCCCATCGTGCTGACGGAGACGGTGGACGTGCCAACCGCTACGGACCCGATCGACCGCGAGCCGATGGTGCAGAAGGCCCAGGCCACCCGGCCAGATCTGAAGGCGGCGACCCAGAACCTGGACATCGACGACCTGTCGATTCAGCAGTCGCGGAATGCGCTGCTGCCTAACCTGGCGCTGACGGGAAACTACCAGTCGAACGGACGCGGTGGCATCTTCTATCAGAAGGTGAACGTGTTTAACGAAGGTGTTCCTACCTCCGTACTCACTTCCACCCCCGGAGGCCTGGGTGATGCGCTGGGCCAGATGTTCGGCTTCGGCTTCTCAACGTACCAGTTGGGATTGCGCCTGACCCTGCCGATTCGCAATCGTGCGGCTTCGGCGGATATGGCGGACGCGATCGTGCGCAAGAAACAGGACGCGCTTACGGTGCGCAATACGCAGCAATCGATTCGGCTGAGCGTGCTGAATGCGATCACCAACCTGGAATCGAGCCAGGAGTCGGTTAAACTCTCGAAGATCGCTTTGGATTACGCCGAGAAGAATCTGGATGCCGCGAACAAGAAGTATGAACTCGGCACCGGGCTGCAGTTGGATGTGAGCAACGCGCAGGATCGCAAGGTGCAGGCCGAGAGCCAGGTGGTCAGCAATTCGATTCAGGTTCGCAAGAACCTGATCAATCTGCTGGTGCAGACCGGCAGCCTGCTGGACGAGCGTGGGATCGTGATCCAGCCGTAGGGTAGAGAACAGAAGAGAAGGCGGCGGCCTCAGGTCGCCGGGCTAAAGAGGGGCCGTCGCGGTTGCGATGGCCCCTTTTTGCTGTGTGCCGAGCATGTTCGACAGCTTGAGGGTGAAAGTCCCTTTGACAACCTGATGGAGGTGAAGTCATAGCGAAGCGCAA
>JBDTPR010000593.1:0-4599 GCA_039932635.1 Candidatus Solibacter sp. | reverse complement strand
AATGGTAAATGCAATCCGAGGGGGGAATTTTTTTGCTTGTGCGTCTGTTCGCTGGTCTGATTGTGGGTGTCTGCATTCCCTTGGCGTGCTTCGCGGCCGGACCGCTGGTGGATTTCAATCGCGACGTTCGTCCCATCCTGTCCGACAATTGCTTCACCTGCCATGGTCCCGACGATAAGCACCGCGTCGCCAACCTGCGCCTGGATACCGAGGACGGGCTGTTCGCCGACCGCGGCGCCTACCGCATCGTCACGCCCGGCGACCCCGGCAAGAGCCGCCTCTTCGCGCGCATCAGCGCTTCGCCGGCCACGCGCATGCCGCCCCGACAGGCCGGCACTACGCTTACCGAAGCGCAGATCGCCACCATCGGAAAGTGGATCGAGCAGGGCGCCAAATGGGAGCGCCATTGGGCCTTCACGTCACCCCAGCGTCCCGCTATCCCCAATGTTCACAACGAAAAATGGGTTCGTTCCGTCATCGATCGCCTGGTGCTGGCGCGCCTGGAACGCGAGGGGCTCAAGCCTTCGCCCGAAGCCGACCGCGCCACCCTGCTGCGCCGCGTCTCCTTCGACCTCACCGGCCTCCCACCCACCACGGCCGAAATCGACGCCTTCCTGGCCGACAAATCGCCCGACGCCTACGAGAAGCAGGTGGACCGCCTGCTCGCCCTGCCGCAGTACGGCGAGCGCATGGCCATGCAGTGGCTCGATCTGGCGCGCTATGCGGACACCCACGGCTATCACATCGATTCGGCGCGCGACATGTGGAAGTGGCGCGAATGGGTGATCGACGCGTTCAACCACAACATGCCGTTCAACCGCTTCGGCATCGAACAGCTCGCCGGAGACCTGCTCCCCAACCCCAGCGTTCAGCAGCGCCTCGCCAGCGGCTTCAACCGCAACCACATGATCAATTACGAGGGTGGCGCCATCCCCGAGGAGTATCAGGTGGAGTACGTGGCAGACCGCGTGGACACCACCTCCAACGTCTTCATGGGGCTGACCGTGGGCTGCGCGCGCTGCCACGACCACAAATTCGATCCGATCTCGCAGAAGGACTACTACCGCTTCTTCGCCTTCTTCAACAGCGTGCCGGAGAAGGGGCTCGACGGGCGCAACGGCAATGCCGCTCCGGTGCTCGAAATGCCCACCGCGGAGCAGGCCAGCGAGGTCGCGTGGCTGCAGCAGGCCATCGCCGATCACGAGGCCGCGATCCCCGAGAAGACCACGCAGCCGCTGCTCGCCGCCTGGGCCAAAACGCGCCTTGCGACTCTCCCGGAGCCCGCGCGCAACGGACTGCTCGCCGAATACACTTTCGAAGACAAGCTCGCCGACACTTCCGGGAATCATCACGACGCGAAGACCGTGAAGGGCACGCCGATTTTCGGCGCCGGGCGACCCGGGCGATCGGCCAGCTTCAATGGGGAAGCACAAATCGACTTCCCTGGGTTCGGCGGGGATCGCTTCGCGGTCGCCTTCTGGATGCGCAGCGGAGCGCTCGGTGAGATGACGGTACTCGAAGGCGGACTGGGCTTTGACATCGGCGTGACCGATTCGCACCCGCAGCCCGACGCCAAACGCGGTTCGCCGCTCTACATCGAATACCAGGGACGCCGATGGCTCAGCGAGACCATCGTGTACGGCGGGCAGTGGCATCACGTGGTGGTGAATTTCGAGGGTGAGAAACCCGGGTTGCTGCTGGATGGCAAGGCGGTCGCGCTCGTCGATGGCGGACCGGCCGCGCTCGTGGCTCCCGGACCGTTTTCCACCGGCAATCCGCATCGCGACAAGCCGCTCAAGGGCGATCTCGGCGGACTGCGCATTTACAATCGCGCACTCACCCAGCCCGAGGCCGAAGCGCAGTCGCTGCACGAACCCATTCGCTACATCCTGGCTCAGGACGAAGCCAAACGCAGCAAGGAACAGAACGCGCGGCTGCTCGATTATTTCCTGAAGTACGACGCCGCGGCCGACCTGCGCCGCGTGTATTTCGAACTCGACGGACTCAAGACGCAGCTTGCCGAAACCCGCAAGGGCATCGTCACTTCGCAGGTGATGGCGGAGATGGCGAAGCCGCGCGACACGTTCATTCTGGCGCGCGGCGACTATCGCAATCAGACCGAGAAGGTCACGCCCGGCGTGCCCACTATGCTGCCGCCCATGGCCAAGGACGCGCCCGCCAACCGCCTGGGCCTTGCCGAGTGGCTGTTCAGCCCGCAGCACCCGCTGACCGCGCGCGTCGCCGTGAATCGTTACTGGCAGCTGTATTTCGGTACCGGCCTGGTGAAGACCACGGAGGATTTCGGTTCGCAGGGCGACGCTCCGATACAGCGCGACGTGCTGGACTGGCTGGCCGTCGAATTTCAGACTCACTGGGATGTGAAGGCCATACAGCGCCTGATCGTGACCTCCGCCACATACCGGCAGTCCTCCGCAGTCAGCCCCGAGCTATTGGAGAAGGACCCCGAGAATCGACTGCTGGCGCGCGGGCCGCGCTTCCGCCTGCCCGCCGAAATGGTACGCGACAATGCGCTCACCGTGAGCCGCTTGATCGATAAGCGCATCGGCGGCGCCAGCGTATTCCCCTACCAGCCGCCGGGGATTTGGGAAGAGCTATCGCGCGGCGAGACCTTCACCGCGCAGGAGTACCACGAGAGCACCGGCGCCGATCTCTATCGCCGCAGCATGTACACCTTCTGGAAGCGCACCGTGCCGCCGGCCGCGCTCAGCACCTTCGACGCGCCCGACCGTGAGAAGTGCACGTCGCGGCGCCTGATCACCAACACACCGCTCCAGGCACTCATCCTGCTGAACGATCCCACTTACGTGGAGGCCGCGCGCGCCCTGGCGCAGCGAGCCATGCTTGAGGCTGGCAGCGACAGCGCGGCGCGCGCCCGCTTCATCTTCCGCGAAGCCACGGCGCGGCGCGCCTCCGCCGCGGAACTGCGCATCCTCACCGACCTGGCGCAGCGCGAGCTCGAACGCTATCGTAAGAATCCCGCGCAGGCCGCGAAGTTGATCGCGATCGGCGCATCCAAGCCCGGCAACGTGGAAGCCGTGGAACTGGCCGCGTGGACCACCGTGGCCTCCACCATTCTGAATCTGGACGAGACCGTCACTAAGGAATAATATGAGCGCGGACATCACCAGACGCCACTTTTTTTCGCGCAGCGCGACCGGCATCGGCGTGGCGGCGCTCGGTTCGCTTCTGGCCCGCGATGGCTTCGCCGCCGGCTTGCCCGGGCTGCCGCACTTCCCGCCCACGGCCAAGCGCGTCGTGTTCCTGCACCAGTCGGGCGGCCCTTCGCAGATGGATATGTTCGATTACAAGCCCACGCTCGATAAGTTCTCGGGTACCGAACTGCCCGGCAGCATACGCATGGGCCAGCGCATCACCGGGATGACGTCGGGCCAGAGTTCGTTCCCCGTGGCGCGCTCCATTTTCAAGTTCCAGCAGCATGGGAAATCGGGCGCGTGGGCAAGCGAACTGATTCCGCACATGGCGAAGATCGTGGACGAGCTGTGCATCGTCAAGACGATGAATACCGACGCCATCAATCACGATCCGGCGATCACCTTCATACAGAGCGGCAGCCAGCAGCCCGGCCGCCCCAGCATGGGAGCGTGGGTCAGCTACGGACTCGGCAGCGTGAACGCGAACCTGCCGGCGTTCGTCGTCATGCTCTCGCAGGCGCAGGCGCTCAACCCCGACCAGCCGCTCTTCTCGCGCCTGTGGGGCAGCGGCTTCCTGCCCTCCAATCACCAGGGCGTGCGTTTCCGCGCGGGCAGCAATCCGGTGCTCTACCTGCACAATCCCGAGGGCATCGATCCGGCCACACGGCGCGACATGCTCGACGCCGCCGGCAAACTCAATCGCCTGCACCTCGACGAGTTCGGCGATCCCGAGATCGAAACGCGCATCTCGCAGTATGAGATGGCGTACCGTATGCAGACGTCCGTTCCCGACCTGCTCGATCTCTCGAAGGAACCGCAGGCCACATTCGACCTCTATGGACCCGACGCGCGGCGGCCCGGCACCTATGCCGCCAATTGCCTGCTGGCGCGGCGCCTGCTGGAGCGCGACGTGCGCTTCGTGCAGCTTTACCATCGCGGCTGGGATCAGCATAACGATCTGCCGCGCGATCTCGCCCTGCAGTGCAAGGGCACCGACCAGGCCTCTGCCGCGCTGGTCATCGATCTCAAGCAGCGCGGCCTGCTCGACGACACGCTAGTGGTATGGGGCGGCGAGTTCGGCCGCACGGTGTACTGCCAGGGTAAACTCACGGACACGAATTACGGCCGCGACCATCATCCGCGCTGCTTCACCATGTGGATGGCCGGCGGCGGCGTGAAGCCCGGCTTCAGTTACGGGGAGACCGACGACTACTGTTACAACGTGGTCAAGGATCCAGTCCACGTGCACGACCTGCAGGCCACCATCCTGCGCCTGCTCGGCGTGGACCACTTGAAGCTGACTTACAAATATCAAGGCCGCCACTTCCGCCTCACCGACGTGCACGGCGAAGTGGTGAAGGACCTGCTCGCGTAGAAAGGAAGGTGCGGTATGCGGTTCGCGCTTTTGATTCTCCTGCCCGTGCTC
>JBDTPR010000592.1:0-4601 GCA_039932635.1 Candidatus Solibacter sp. | reverse complement strand
CGTTGCTAGCTAGCTTGCCCTGAGACGCCGCGTGCCGACCGCTCCCTGACAGTCGCGGCTCTGTCTGGGCGCCTCCTCTACCCGAAGATCGCTTGCAGTGCGTTCGCCAGACGGTAGCCGGCCAGAGCGGCCTGCCGTCTCCCGATCTTATTCGCCGCCGCCAAATATGCCGCCGAGGGCTTGGGCGGCGCGGCAGGGTTCTCCTGCAACGGGCCATACGCCGACTGCTTCGCCAGGCTAAAGCTGGCACGCGCCCACTTCTCGATGTCGGTCACCGCCAGCTCCGCCGCCAGCGACGCGCGCGTATGTTCCTGCATGATCGACTGCGAGGTCACCAACTCGGGCTGCGACGTGAAATCGACCACGCTGTCCCACAGCGCGTGCAGGTTCTTGGGGCTGCCTTTCAGCGCGAACGAGTTTCCGCCGCGGTCGCCATCCGGCCTGGGGTGCGTCGCCGTGATGTGCGTGACGCAGTGGAGCGGCTGGTGAACATCGCCGTACAGATGGATCAGCCAGCTCAGCGCATCCACCATCTGCTGTGCGCTGCCGCCATGCTTCAGCGTGGCGGTGAATTCCGGGATCTTGGAGACCACGTGCGGCGCCGGCGGCATTGGAGGATTGGCGGGACCGCCCGTCTCGAGTTCAATATCCACAAAGTGGAAGGGTTTGGTTGCCGGCTGCTTATCGCGAATGACATCCGGGAACACCGCGGCGCTCAGCAGATCGCGTCCGCCTTTGTCCAGCACCTTCTGCACCTTCTTCATGGTGTTCGGTAGGCGTTGCTGCAAATCGGTGGTCGCGATCAGGGCGATCACATGATGCCCTTCCGCATTGAAAGACGCGTGGACGCCGTCCTCCGTCAGAATGCCATCGTCATCCACCGCTCCTGTGATGCTCGCGGTAGAGCCGGATTGCCGCGCTTTGAATCGCAGCGAAATACGCGCTCCGTTACCGGCCTCGAAATCGAGCTCGAGAGATTCCAGACCCTCGGGGAAGAGGCGCGAGGCTTCCTCCGCCGCGCCCAGCTGTTTCACCTGTTCGAATGCCGTTGCAATCAGATTATCGACCGGCATAGTGGTCACCGCCAACTTCGTCGTTGCCATACTCTCACGCCTCCATAAGGCCGATGAATGTTATGAAACCGGAGCTCCGGGAGGACCGATATCGAAGTCCTCGTGTGCGCCGGTTACGTCCTGAACCCCGCGGATTTTCTTGAGGCGGCTCTTCAGATTTGCCGGCGCGTGGCCGGTGACCTGCCCGATCGCCTCCAAAACATCGCCCACCTGGAATCCTGCCGCGTGCAGATCCCGCGCGATCTCGTCCATGGCACGGTCACCGTTGGCGATCACGACCATCGCCTCGGTGGGTGACCCTGCCGCCGTCGGCCGCTTCGTAGCCATCGTCTTCTTCGCCGTCTTCTTTTTGGTGGCTGTCTTTTTCACTGGCATGAAACCTCCTCGCATCGCTAGCCACACTGAGTGTAACCGGGAAGGGGCGACGCGGCGCCGCCTTACGGCGCCTATACCAGTCCCGCACCCACTTTAGTCGCTGGGAACGGCAGAGCCTTGGCGGTGGAAATCAGCTTGGCCCGCAGCGTAGGGCCGCGCAGATTGGCGCTGGTCTGCGCCCACAGCGCGGCGCAGCCGGCCACATGAGGTGTCGCCATACTGGTTCCGCTCATGGTGGTGTGCAGCCCAGGCCGCGGGAACGACGAGAACACGTTCACGCCCGGTCCGGAAATCTCCACCTTTCCGACGCAGGAGAACGGCGCCTGCTTCAGATTGATGTCCACCGCCGCCACGGACATGATGGTCGGGGAGTTGGCCGGCGCCTCGGTCGGCCCGGGTCCGGAGTTCCCGGCCGCGGCCACGATCAGGCAGCCCGCGTTGAGCGCCGCCTGTCCAGCCGATGTGTACGACGGCTGTACTCCGGCCTTCGCGCCGAGTGACATCGAGATCACGGCGCACTTGTTGGCGATCGCCCAGTTAATACCGGCCAGCGACTGAGCCTGTGTCCCGTTGCCGGCGTTGGTCAGCACTTTCCCGGAGAAGATCTTTGCCCGGAACGCCACACCATAACGCTGCACCGCCCCGGCCGGAGCATTCGGGCCGCAGGCCGTACCGGTGGTGTGCGTGCCGTGCCCGTGCAGATCCTGGACCGGCTGTCCGACGAACGTCTGGGACGTGATTGCCCGGCCCGCAAACTCGGGATGGCCCAGGTCGAAGCCCGTGTCCAGCACCGCCACTTGAATGCCGCTGCCGTCTCGCGAACTCGGTGGGACCCTGCAGGCGGTCAGACCCCAGGTTACGCCCGCGACTTCCACGCCGACCTCCGCCAAGGCCGCGCCCCCCTCCTCTTCCCAGCCCAGGTCGCGAACGATCATCTGCGCCGTGTGCAACACGCCGCGCATGTAGTCGGAGGGATTGACGCCGGTAGCGAACACGAAGTATTCGGGATCCACAGAGTGGAACGGGTCATCCGCGGCCATCGACATTTCCGCGGTGAGACCGTGTGTGGCGGCCGCCGCGCCGCCCAGCAGGGCGACGTTGATCTCCGGGAACACGATCGCATCCGCTCCTGCCGCCTCGGCCATCACCACCGCCTGGTCCTTGAAATCGCGCGCGTGCGCCACTCTCAAGCCGCTCCTGGATTGCAGGGCCTTAACGCCGGCATCGGCGGCGCCTTCCTTGAATGTCATGAGGAAGCGGCCTGTAGTTAAGGCGTCGCCGCCCCGCTCGAGGGCTGCTGCGTAGAGCTCGTCTGCGCCGGTTGATACGTGGGCGGCCGAATCGGGCCCGGCCGAATCGGAAGATGCGGGGTCGGGTGCCGTCGCCTTGGATGCGGGGCGCTTGCGTTTGGTAGCCATTGCTGGGTTCCCTCCTGCAGATAAGTGAATACCAAAGGAGGAACGTTGCAACCCAAAAAAATGTGCATAGGTGCTTGTTAGTCCATTCGCCCCTGGCGGCTACGGGCAAACACCTTATAGGCATTGTGGTCCTTCGACTTACTCGCGTACCACTCAACCAGGTTACTGCGAGTGTCGCGCGTGAGCCGCGAATGCCCGGCGGCAACTGCCAGCGACGGGTTCCGCTGCGCGCGCGAAATCAGGATCGCCTGCGCCACGTCGTCGCCTTCCCGGAGGTGGAAGGCGTGGCCGGGCTTGCGGATGATCATGTTGACCGGTGTCGGATACCAGTCGGTTTCGACCAGGCCGCTCTGCACTTCCAGGCCGTGCGAGGCGCGGTTCAGCAGGGGTAGAAACAGCGTGTCCACTTCCGCCGGCGTACGCCAGACATAGGGAAGGTGGAGCTTGAAAAGGTCCTGTTGATCGGCGCGGTCGAAGAAACTGATTCCGGGCTCCAGCACCGGCCTCCCAAGTGGCAGGCCGGCGAAAGTGTACGCGTTGCCGGTGAATGCGCATCGGGGATTGTCCGCGACGTAGTGGACCCAGTCGGCTTGCGGTCCGGCGAACGTCACCGGCGAGCGGAAGGCGCGACAACCTTCCGGAAGCTCGGCGGTAGGGCAGTAGCCGAACCGAATCGGCGAGGGGATGAGAAATCCCAGGGCACTCGCGGCGGTGAAGGGAAGACACTGCTCCTGTACGCCGTAGCCCTGCGGGACCGCGTCCCGGGTGCGCGGCGACGCCGCCCGCGGCAACGGCACATTCGGCGCCAGGGGAACGATCGAGACCTCCGTCGCTTCAATTGGCATGCTTCAGTTTAGTGCGGCTGCGCCAGATCCCCTCAGGCGTGGCGTATCGCGTCCATCGGCTGAATTGAGCTCCAGGGTTTCGCCGAGAAGTAAGCCACCAGCAGGGAAATCATCAGCATTGCCGCGCCGACCGGCAGCAATACCGTCCACTCGACCGGGCTGACGCCGTAGAATTGCGATCGAAAAAGAACCGTGGCGCCCACTCCCAACAGTGTGCCGAGGCCGACTCCAATGCCGGTGAGGAACGCCGTCTGGGCCAGAATCATCGTCAGCAGCCGCCATGGCGCCGCGCCCAGCGCCACGCGGATTCCAAGCTCCCGCTGCCGTTCGCTCACCGAATAGGAGATCGCCCCGAAGAGGCCGATCACAGCGAGTAGCAGTCCCAGCGCGCTCAGCGCCGCGACGCAACCCGCCGCGATGCGCTGCCCGAGCAGCGTTAGGTTGATCCAGTCCTGAAGCGTGGCAGGGTGGATCATGACCTTCAGGCCAAGGCCGCGCAGCGTCCTGGAGAGCGGCTCTACCCACAATTCGGGATCGGCCCTCGTCCGCGCAATCGCGCTGATGGCGCCTTGATAATTCTGGCTGAGGGCGTAATACAGGAACGGGCGCACCGGCTCTTCCAGATCGTCGTATTTGCCGTCGGCGACTACCCCAATCACCGTGAAGCGCCGGGCCGGGTCTCCGGCCATCACAATCTTGCCCACGGGGTCCTGCCCCGGCCAGAACATCCCGGCCAGCTTATGATTGACCAACACGACCGCGGAGCTGCCCTCGCGATCCGCGGCGTCGAAATTACGCCCGCCGAGCAACTTGATCCCTAGCGTGGAAAAATAGTCGGGATCGACAACGGTATGGGCAACCGTTGTGGTCTTCAATGCCGCCGGAAGTTG
>JBDTPR010000591.1:0-4604 GCA_039932635.1 Candidatus Solibacter sp. | reverse complement strand
CCACCCGCTCGCGCTGCTGCGGGCGTCCACCGGGCCGCTGCCCGGGACGTCCGCCACGCGGCGCTTCCATGGGTGGCGGCACGGCCATCCCCGGCTCCATACGTCCGCGCGAAGTAGGATGCTGCGGACGCGGCCCGCCCGGACGTGCCGGGGGCATGCCGGGACGCACGCCGGGCTTGGCCACCATCGGCTGGCCGGGACGGATGGGTCCGCGATAAATCGGTTGTCCGGGTTGCGGAGTGGTGGGCGCCTTGGGAACACCGGGGCGCGGCGCAATCGGCTGCTGCGGCATCAGCGGTCCGCGAGGTGCACTGAGCTTGGCGACCAGATCTGGACGGGGCGGCACCACGGGGCGCGCGGCGGGCTGTCCGGCAAGCGGACGCTGCGGCGCGGAGGGCGCGCCGGGACCGGCGGGACGCGGAGCGTCCGAACGCTGGCCTTCGGGCCGCACCTGCTGTGGCGGACGCGGAATAACCTGCGGGCGCTGCGGCGCACCAGGACCGGGTACCGAGGGAAATGGCTGGCGCGGTCCCGAGAGTACCTGGCCCGGACGCGGCGACGCGGCGGGCAGCGGCTTGGCCGAAGGCATCGTCGGGCGGCCCGGTGCAAACACCGCGGCCGGCGGCGTGTGGGACGGCGCGGCGGGCCTCGCCGGAGGCGCTAGAGAACTCGGGGGCGCGTGAACCGGCGGCGGTACGCGCGGCGCGGGCGGGGCCGGCGCGGCACGCGGCCCCTCCGCCGGACGCGCGGGCGCGGCAGCTTGCGGGCCCACCGGAGGATGAATGGGTCTGCCTGCCAGCGGAGGACGAATCGGCGCCATGGAACGCGGCGCTTCCTCGGCAGGCGGCTTCTGTTCCTTCGCGACCGGCGCGGCTTCGGCCGCGGGAGCCAGGTGGGGTGCCGTTGGCGGCGTCACCGGAACGGCCACCGCGGGCGGAGCCTCGGCGCCAGAATCGGCGTTCGCTTCCTCGTGGCCCTCAGGGGCATCGTGGCCATCATGGCCGTCGGCGGAGTCGTCCGCGTTGGGATCGTGGACGTAGTCGGGGACGTCCTGTCCGTAATATTGACGCAGCTTGATCGCCACGTCTTCATCGATTGAGCTGGAGTGCGTCTTTTTTTCCGAGACGCCCAATTCGGGGAGCCGCTCCAGAATTTCATGAGCCTTGACTTCCAACTCCCGCGCCAGCTCGTTGATTCGAATCTTCTTCATAGAGAAAAGCTATCTGCTACCAACCACACGCACTACAACCGAACTACTTTTCGGGCACAATCTCCGCACCAGTACCTTCGGCAGGCTGGGTGGGAGCATCCGCGTCCTCTATCGTACCAGACGTTTCAACAGTTTCCGGATCGACTCCGGCGTCTTCCAATGCCTCGGCGTCGGCGCCGGCTTCGGCGATTTCTTCCGCCTGCGCTTCCACCATCTGATCGATAGGATCATCGACCGGACCCGGGATCACCCCGTCATCCACCTGGGCTTCGTCCTGTGCATCTGCCTGTCCGTCGCCCGGATCTTCGAACTGACTATAATACGCCACCACCGCGGCCTGAATAAACTCCACCGAGGCCGGATCGATACCCGGAATCAGCTCGAGTTCCTCGGGCGTCATGGAACCCAACCGCTCGATGGTTCCGACCCCCGCTTCCAACAGTTTCTCGGCCACGGTGTCGCTCATGCCGTAATCCAGAAGCACGGAAACAGGAGCGCCGGGAGCCACCAGCGCCGCCATCTGGTTCTCTACTTCCTGGCGCTTCTCTTCCTCGCTCTTGATATCGATCTTCCAACCCAGCAACTTCGCTGCCAGCCGGACGTTCTGTCCTTTCTTACCGATTGCCAGGGAAAGTTGTGAATCGTCCACAATCACTTCCATGTGCTTCTCGAGCGCATCGATCACCACGATGCGGCTGACTTTCGCCGGGCTCAACGCATGCGTGGCAAACGTAACCGGATCGTCCGAAAACTCGATGATGTCGATCTTCTCACCGCGCAGTTCGCGGATGATCGACTGCACGCGCATACCCTTCATGCCGACGCAGGCGCCAACGCTATCCACGTCGCGGTCGCGGCTCTGCACGGCAATTTTGGTGCGCTCGCCGGCTTCGCGGGCGCAGCCCTTGATGGTCACGGTGCCATCGTAGATTTCCGGCACTTCCTGTTCGAACAGGCGCATCACCAGTTCCGGCGCGGCGCGCGAAACGATCACGCCGGGACCTTTGCTGGACTTGTCCACCATCTTGATGATGCAGCGCACTCGGTCGCCGACGCTGTAGCCTTCCAGCCGGGACTGTTCCTTCTTAGGCAGTTTGGCTTCGGTCTTGCCGAGATCGAGCATGTAGTCCGGACCCTCAACGCGCTTGATGGTGCAGTTCACCAGTTCGCCGGTCCGGCCGGAGTATTCCTGAAACACGGTGTCGCGTTCGGCCTCCCGCACCTTCTGGAAAATCACCTGCTTGGCAGTTTGAGCGGAAATCCGGCCGAGGGCATCCGTGTTCTTCGGAATGCGAATCTCAGCGCCCACTTCGGCTTTGGAATCGATCTTACGCGCCTCGGCCATCGTCATCTCGTGTGAGGGGTCTTCCACCACTTCAACGGCTTTTTTGACGGCGTAGAGCCGGATGGCCCCGGTCTTGGGGTCCATGTCTGCAAGGTAATCCTCGTTGGTGCGATAGTGCTTCCGGGCGGCGATCAGCATGGCGTCCTTGACCGCGTCCAGCACGATCTGCGGGTCGATGCCTTTTTCTTTGCTCAGAATTTCGATGGATTGAAAAATTGTGTCCAAAGTGCCCTCTCGTGTCCAATTTCAGATTTATAACTTGGTAATGATTTCGGCGGGCTACCACTCAAACTTCAAGTTGGCCTTCTGCACCTGCTCAAAAGGGAACTGACGGATATTACCGGGTTCGGTTTCAAGCGCGATGTTGCCGGCAATGTAGCCGGCAAGGGTCCCCTCGAAGCTGCGCCGCCCGTCCACCGGGTCGCGCAGAGTGATCTTCGCTTTCTGCCCCTGGAATCTCTCGAAATCCCCGGGCTTACTGAGCTTACGTTCCACCCCTGGAGAACTCACCTCAAGGGTGTAGTGCCCGGGTACCACATCCTCCGCGTCAAGAATTGCGCCGACCTTATCGGAGACAAGGCCGCAATCGCCGTGAGTCACTCCGTCCGGCTTATCGATGGCGATGCGCACAAGACGGGCGTTACCCCCGCCTTTTACCTCGACCTCGACGAGTTCCAGACCTTCGGATTGAGCCACCTGTTGGGCGACTTCCTCGATTTTTAACGCCAATGAGTCCCGCATTGTTGCCGAGCTGTGTTGCCTAGCTACTACCGGAATTGCCGCAACCAACAAAAAAGTGGGCTTTCGCCCACTGCGCTCGTTCGACAACTCAAACCTGATTGTACCTTGTTTAATCAATTTACGGAAGTAAGGGGAACACTGGGGGTGCGCGGACGAACACAGGCAGGGGGCCGAGAGCGGAAATCGGAGCCCCCCAGAGCCCTGGCTGCAGGGCTTTGACTATTTATTATCAGCTACTTACTCAGGAAATTGGCTTCGTTCCGTCATTCTATCGCAAGATCCTTGAGAGCGCGGCGTTGAACCTTACCGGTCAACCCCTTGGGCAGCGCGGGCAGAAAGACGATGCGCTGGGGAACTTTGTAATCGGCCAGCCTTTGGCGGGCGAAATCGCGCAGTTCCTGCTCCTGGACACTGCGCCCTTCGCGCAAGGCCACGCAGGCCACCACCTGCTCGGTGTAAGTCGGGTCCGGCATGCCGATCACACCCACTTCCAGGATAGCAGGGTGCCCATAGAGCGCCTCCTCGACTTCCTGGGGCGAGATATTGGAACCGCCTCGAATAATGATCTCTTTGCGGCGCCCGGCGAACCAGATAAAACCGTTGGCGTCCTGGCGAACCAGGTCGCCGGTGAACAGCCAGCCGTCCTGTAGCGCGGCAGCGGTGGCCGCCGGGTCGTCCCAATAGCGGATGAAGTTCGCGGGACTGCGTACCGCCAGTTCCCCCGTCTGCCCTTCCCCCAGCCGTTCGCCGGTGAGACTGAGCACCTGAACTTCGTTGCCTTCCGAGGGCGTGCCCACCGAGCCGGGGCGCATGGCGTCGAGACGAGTCCAGGCGATCACCAGACTCTCGGTCATCGCCAGGCCTTCCTGCAGCGGAATGCCGAAAAGCTGCTGGAAGCGATCCTGTAGATCGACCGGGACCGAGTCGCCGCCCGAAATCCAGGTCCGCAGGGACGACACGTTGCGCGGCTTGCGCTCCTGTTCGCCGCAGGCGGCCAGCATCATGACGGGGAGTCCCAGGCCCCAGGTGCACTGGTGGCGCTCGATGTGGTCGAGCATGGCGGCGGGCTCGAAGGCGGGCAGCAGCACCAGAGTGGCGCCCGCGATCAGGCCGGGGATCGCCGTCGCGGTCAAACCGGAGGCATGCATTAGCGGGACTGCCACGATCATCGTGGTTGACTCCGAGACGCCGACCGGCCACATGGTAGCGGCCGTGGCAAGCAGGGTGGCGTGGCTGTGCGTCACACCCTTGGGCCGCGCGGTGGTGCCGGAAGTATAGAGAATCAAGGCCGGGTCGGCGTCGGACACT
>JBDTPR010000590.1:0-4620 GCA_039932635.1 Candidatus Solibacter sp. | reverse complement strand
GCGCGCCGAACTCCTGGCTCAATTCGGTGATGAGTTCAGGACGCCGCACGGCCGCTGTGTTTACCGTGACTTTGTCGGCACCGGAGAGCAGGATGCGGCGCGCATCGGCGACGCCGCGAATTCCTCCGCCGACCGCGAGCGGGATGAAGACCTTTCGAGCGGTGCGCGCCACTACGTCGGCCATGATCTCGCGCGCATCGCTGCTGGCGGTAATGTCGAGGAATACGAGTTCGTCCGCGCCATCGCGATTGTAGCGCTCGGCCAGTTCGACGGGATCGCCCGCGTCGCGCAGGTTGACGAAGTTGACGCCCTTGACGACGCGTCCGCCGGTGACATCCAGACAGGGAATAATCCGTTTGGCTAGCATTCGAGGAAGTTCCGTACGATCTGCAGGCCCACCGCTCCCGACTTCTCGGGGTGGAACTGCACGCCTTGCACATTGCCGCTTTCGAGCACGGCGGTGTACTTCAAGCCATAAGTGCAGGTGGCACTGGCGAGCGGGTTATCCGGCACATAGTAACTATGCGCAAAGTAGACGTAGGGCCGGGCATTCAAGCTATGAATCAACTTAGATCCCGGCATTACGGCGAGCTCGTTCCAGCCCATGTGGGGCACCCTGGCATCGAGCGGAAAGCGCTCCACGGCGCCCGGATAAATCCCCAGGCCGCGCGCTTCCGGCGCTTCGGCCGAGGTCTCGAACAGCGCCTGCATTCCCAGACAAATACCGAAAAATGGCACCCCCGCGCGGATACGTTCGATCAGGGTTTCGCGCACGCCCAAGCCGTCGAGCGCCCGCATCATCTGGCCGAAATGCCCCACGCCCGGCAACAGGATCTTGGTCGCGGCCATCAGGCCGGCCGAATCGCGCACTAGCGTGTACTCGCAGCCCAATTCGCCCAGCGTATTCTGCACGCTGCGCAGATTGCCCGCGCCGTAATCGAAGATGGTGATCATAACAGTCCCTTGGTGGAAGGCAATTGATCTTTCAACCTCGCGTCCTTCGAACACGCATACTTCATCGCGCGCGCAAAGCACTTGAAGATCGCTTCGAGCTTGTGATGATTGGAGCGGCCGTAGAGCACCTTGGCATGAAGGTTGGCGCCGGCGTGATGTACGAAGCCATCGAAGAAATCCACCGCTAACTCGGTCTGTAAGTCGCCTACCAGGCGAACCTTCACCAGGTCTTTATATACGAGCGCCGGACGGCCGCCCAGATCGACCGCCACCACGGCCAGCGTCTCATCCATCGGCAGGACGAAGTAGCCCGCGCGATTGATGCCCTTGCGATCTCCCAGCGCCTTGGAGAATAACTGCCCCAGCACGATACCGACATCTTCCACGGTGTGATGCTGGTCCACGTCCAGATCGCCATCGGCCTTTAAGGTGAGGTCGAAACCGCCGTGCTTGGTGAACAGCTCCAGCATGTGGTCGAAGAAGCGAATACCGGTCGCGATTTCGTATCTCCCGCGGCCTTCGAGCTTCAGCACGCCCTTGATTTTGGTCTCTTTGGTATCGCGCTGTATGGTGGCCGATCTCATGCGTCAAAGACCTCGGAAAGATAATTAATGTCGTCCACGATGGCGTAAGCGTTTTCTTCCTGGAAGAGGAACACCAGGTCGATGTAGCGAGGATTCGACGGAGCCGCGATGCCGATGAATGGCACCTTGGCGGCGCGGGCGCAGCGCGCATCGTCCACCGTGTCGCCGATGTAGTAGACCGTGCGTCCGGGGTTATCCGCCAGAATACGCAGCAAGCCCTCGGGGTGGGGTTTGTGATTCTCCACGTCGTACATGCCGATGACGGGATGGAACACCACGCCCGCGCCGAAGCGGTTCAAGGTAATTTCGGCCTCTGGCTTGGGACGGCCGGTGAAGACCGCAAACTCGAAGCGCTTACCGAGTTCTTCCAGCATTCCGGCTTTGGCCACCCACTGCTCCTGCATGATCAAGCCGGCTTCGCCATTGCCCAGGAAGATCGACTGGAAGTAATCCTTGGCGGTATCGAACGGAACTTCGGCGCCAGTCTGGTTGATGATGTGGTGGCTGAGTTTCCAGTCGTCGTTCCAGCCGCCCTGATTTTTGTAGTCCTGAATAGCCTCGCGCGAGATAGTGCCGCCGGTGAAGTGGCGGACGGTCTGCACGATGCTTTCGCGATAGCTTTCGGTGACGTCCACCAGGACGCCATCCATGTCGAATACGATCAACGGTAGATTCATTTCCAGATCTCTTCCAGGGCGGCCAGCAGGCGCCGCGTCTGCTCGCGAGTGCCGACTGTGATGCGGACACACCCGGGAGCCTCATAACTCCGATCGCGCACCAGGATGGCCTCGCCGCGCAAACGGTCGCGCACCTCGATGGCGCGCTTGCCGAAATGACCGAGCACGAAATTCGCCGAGCTCGGCACGTACTTGATGCCTAATTTTTCGAGACCGACGCAGAGTAACTCGCGCGCCGCCAGGACCTCCGCGACGTAGTTTTCGACGTACGCGTGGTCGGCCACGGCCGCCTGAGCGGCCATCACGGCGAGGGAATTCACGCTGTACGGCGATTGCGCCTTGTGCAGATATTGGATGTTCGCGGGGTGCGAAAACAGGCAGCCCAGGCGCATGCCCGCCATGCCGAAGACCTTTGAAAATGTCCGGCAGACGAAGAGATTGGGGACGCGGTCGATCTCCGTGATTGCGGTGACGCCGGAGAATTCGTAGTAGGCCTCGTCCACCATGACGGCGGCCTTCTTCGCCCTGGTGAGGATTCGCTCGATGGCCAGGAGACTGAGGCCCGTGCCGGTGGGGTTGTTGGGATTGGACAGGATCACGGCGCGGGTTTCCGGCGTGATGGCGTCGAGGACCTGCTGGAGCGGGAACTCCATGGCGGGCTGCGGGTATTCCACTTCGACGATTTTTGCGCCGGCGACTTCGGCATAGAAGCGATACATCGCGTAGGCCGGCTTTAATACGAGCACCTCCTGGCCGTCGTCTACGTAGGTGTTGATGAAGACCTGGATGGCTTCGTCGGTACCATTGGTGAAGACGAATTGCTCGGGCGTTACGCGGAAATATTGCGCTACGGCGTCTTTCGCGGCGGTGTACTCGGGGTAGACGGCAAGGTCCGCCGCGGAGAGATTGGCTTTGATCGCGGCGACTACTTTGGGCGAGCAGCCTACTGTGTTCTCGTTGAAATCGAGGCGGAGTTTGCCGGCGCGGCCCCCGGTGGGCGGCGAGTAGGGCTCCATGGCGATGACTGCGGGACGGGGCTTGATGGCTCCCTTCGGGAGTTTCACAGGATTACCTCTGCGGCCTTCGGCCGGTGCACCGACTGAAGTCGGTGCGCAGACTGAAGTCTGCCCCACGAAGCAGGGGACAAGAGGCGGGTTGACAACCCGCCGCAGGCTGCCAGCCTGCCCCACAAAGAAGGCTTCATAGGCGGACCTCTACGCTTCTTGCGTGAGCTTCAAGCCCTTCGGCTCTGGCTAGCGCCGTGATCGAGGGCGCTAACTTTGCCAGGGCCGCTCGATTCAATTCCTGTACCGAGATCACTTTCAGGTAGTCGGTCACCGAGAGTCCTCCGCGCTGGCGCGCCGCTCCGCTGGTGGGCAGCACGTGGTTCGGGCCTGAGGCGTAATCGCCGGCCGCTTCGGGACTGTACGGTCCCACGAAGACGCTGCCTGCGTGGCGCACGCCGGACAAGAGCGACGCGTCGGGAATGCTCAGGTGCTCCGGCGCGAAACGATTGGAAATCTCCAGCGCTTCGTCCGCATTGCGCACCAGGATGATGGCGGAATTTTTCGCGATTGCCTTGCGCGCTACCGCGGCTGTGGGCAGACCTTGCAACTGGCGTTCGACTTCCGCGGCCACCGCCAGCGCCAGGCGCTTCGACGAGGTCAGCAGAATCGCCGACGCATCTACATCGTGCTCGGCCTGCGCCAACATGTCGGCGGCATAGTGCCGAGGGTCGCCATCGCCAGCGATGATCAGGATTTCGGTGGGCCCGGCGATGAAGTCGATTCCCACTTCTCCGGCCAGCAATTTCTTGGCGGCCGCGACGTAAATATTTCCCGGGCCCACGATGCGATCGGCCCGCGGCACCGTGCGCGTACCGAACGCGAACGCCGCGATTGCCTGCGCGCCGCCCATCTGGAATACGTGGCGGACGCCCAACAGGTCGGCGGTCCCGAAGACCTCGCCCACCGCTTTGGGACAGGCCACGCACACATTCGGCACCCCCGCGACCATGGCCGGAATCGCGGTCATCATCACGGTGGAAGGCAGCGGATAGCGCCCCGCCGGAATGTACGCAGCTACAGTGTCCAGGGGGCGAACGAGCTGTCCGAGTTTCAGGCCCGGCTTCAGGTTGGCGCTCCACTCGCGCGGCATCTGCCGTTCGGCGTAGGCGCGTATGTTCTTCGCCGCGACCTCCACTGCGCTGCGGAAGGCGGGCGTCAGGGCTTCGCGCGCGGCGTGCAGTTCCTGCTCCGGCACGCGCACGCTCTTGCGTTCGAGCTTGTCGAACTGACGCGCGTACTCCATCAGCGCGCGGTCGCCGCGCTTGCGCACGGCTTCCAGAATGGGCCGCACCACGGCCTCGGCTTCGGTAAATCGCGCCGCCTTGCGCGCCAGCAGGC
>JBDTPR010000589.1:0-4633 GCA_039932635.1 Candidatus Solibacter sp. | reverse complement strand
TTCCGATTTATTACGCGTCTTACGGGCAGATCAATTGCCAGATTCCGACCGATGCCGCAGTGGGGACTTCCCTGCTGCAGGTGAAGCGCACCGACGGACAGGTGAGCAACACGGTGAGCGTGACGATCTCGGCGCGCGCTCCAAGGCTGCTGCGTTTCAATGTCGGCGAGTATGGGGCGATCGTGAATGCGGCCGACGGCAGCTATCCGCTGCCCAATGGCGCGATTCCGGGTTTCAATACACACGCTGCGAACATTGGCGACACGCTGATTTTTTATGCGATCGGGCTGGGGGACACGAGTCCTTCGGTGGCGACAGGAGCGGCGGCGCCTTCGCAGCCGCTGGCGCAGGTGATTGGCACGGCGACGGTGAATTTCGGCGGCGGGATTGGGGGCGCGGTAGTGCGGCCCGATTTCGTGGGGCTGAGCGGGGGATCGGCGGGCCTGTATCAGATTAATGTGCGGATCCCGGCGGGCACGCCCAGGGGCAATGTGAATGTGACGTTGGCATTCGGGGATTCGACCAGCAATTCGGTGCAGATCGCGGTGCAGTAACGACTAAGAGATTTGGGCCGCCGATAAACGCCGATGGACGCCGATAAGAACGGATAAGAAAGACCGATGCGTTGTTTTATCCGCGTTCATCGGCGTTTATCGGCGGCCCAAGATTTTGCTGCGCTCTGCTACTGTCGAGTTAAGATAGGCAGTTGATAATCTTAAAACCGCACTCCTCCCAATGGCGTGAAGTCTACCTTTGTGTAGCGCTCACGACGATGGCGACCCTGCTGCTGGAACTCGCCCTCACGCGCATCTTCTCGGTGGTGTTCTATTACCACTTCGCTTTCCTGGCAATCTCGATTGCACTTTTCGGATTGGGCCTGGGCGGCGTGTATTCCTACATTGTGGCGGGATGGAAGGCGCCGCTGTTCACGCGCCTGGGGCGGCTCAGCGTGGCCAACAGCCTGCTGGTGATGGTGGCGCTGATCATTCTGCTATCGCAGGGCGACGAGCTTACGAATTCCAACTGGAAACTGGCGCTGGTGTACTTCACGACCGCACTGCCGTTCTTCACGGCGGGCGCGATTGTTTCGCTCGCCATCAGCGAAACTATCGATCAGGTGGGGCGGGTCTATTTCTTCGATCTGGCGGGCGCGGCGGTGGGATGCCTGCTGCTGTTGCCGCTATTGAAATTGCTGGGCGGTCCGGATACGGTGATCGCCGCGGCGGTCACGTTCGCAGTAGCGGCGGCGATCTGGCACAGTCTGGCCGGGTCGGTGCCTGGCCGGGCGGGAAGCGTGGCGCTGGCGCTGGCGCTAATGGCCTTCCTGGTGTACAACCACAAGCACCCGGTGATCGCGATCCGCCATGCCAAAGGGCAGGCGATCGTCAACGAGATCTTCACGTCGTGGAACGACATCTCGCGCGTGGGCGTGGTGCTCGAACAGAACGGCGGACACCGCATCGTGATCGACGCGGACGCGGCGACCGGTATCGCGAAATTCGATTTCGCGCATCTCAGCAAGGACGATGAGCGCGCACTGGCGCTACAGGGTCCGGCGCTGCCTTATGCGTTGCGCCCCGGCGCCAAGACGCTGATCATCGGACCGGGCGGAGGATGGGATGTGTCGCGCGCGATTTACAGCGGCAGCAAAAGCGTGACCGCGGTGGAGATCAACAGCATCATCGCCGAGACCATCATGCAGGAGCGGTTCGCCTCGCTGAGCAACAATTTGTATCTGCGCCCCGAGGTGCACCTGCACGTGGAGGACGGGCGCAGCTTTGTCCGCCGTAGCACCGAAAAATACCAGATACTGCAGGCGACGCTGGTGGACACCTGGGCGGCCACCGCCGCGGGCGCGTTCGCGCTCTCGGAAAACAATCTGTACACGAGTGACGCATTCCGCGACTATCTGCTGCACCTCACCGACGACGGCATGCTGGCCATCACGCGCTGGGGCTTCGATCCGCCGCGCGAATCGCTGCGCCTGATTTCGCTCGCGATCGAGGCGCTCGGACAGATCGGCGAGAAGGACGCGCGGCGCCACATCATTGTGTCGCGCATGGGAAATACGGCCGGGATAGGCGCGCTGGATACCGTGCTGGTCGCTCGCAAGCCGTTCAGCGATGCCGATATCGAACGCGCCAAGGCAGTGTTCGCCACCGGCGTGCAGTATGGGATCTACTATCCGGGCAGCACCATGAAGAACGAGTTCCAGGACCTGCTGCTGAGTCCTAACGCCGCGGCGTACGAGCGCAATTATCTTTTCGATATCTCGCCGGTCAGCGACGACCGACCGTTCTTCTTCTACACCGTGCAGCCGCGCGATCTGTGGGCGTTCCTGCGGGGCGGCGGCGAAGAGAAGATGGACTACAAGATCAATACCGCGGTGCCGCTGCTGTTCGGGTTGATGGCAATCAGCGTGGTGGCGACCCTGGTGATTCTGCTGGCGCCGCCGCTGGTGCTGGGCACCCGCCTGCCTTCGCAGCCTGGGATTCGAGGCTTTCTGTTCTACTTCCTGTTCATCGGCACGGGCTACATTCTGATTGAAGTGGGACTGATTCAGAAGTTCGTGCTCTTTCTCGGGCATCCGACGTATGCGCTGACGGTGGTCATCTTTTCGATGCTGGTGTCGAGCGGCTTGGGCAGTTTCGTGAGCGCCCGGATGCTGGGGTCTGACCAGGGGCGATTGATTAAGGCGCTTGGGCTGGTGGCGCTGATGACGGCGCTGCTGGCGATTGTAGTGTCGTCGCTGCTGAGTTCGCTGGTGTGGCTGCCGTGGGGTCTGAAGGTGCTGCTGACGGTGGCGCTGATCGCGCCGCTGGGCTTCGTGATGGGCATGCCGTTCCCGACGGGTTTGAAGCGGTTGGAAGACTGGCACGCGCCGAGCGTGCGATGGGCGTGGAGTTTGAACGCCGCGTCGAGCGTGCTGGGGTCGGTGGGCGCGCTGGTTTGCGCGATCTATCTGGGGTTGGTGCAGACGTTGATTGTCGGCGGCCTGTTTTATCTGGCGGCGCTGGCGGTTATCGCGCGCGTGCACCTGAATGGCGCTCCGCCGCCGGAACAGTTGCCGGGCCGCGTGGTACTGGCGCAATAGTGGAGGCAGCGGTTCGCAATCGACTGCTGCTGGCTGCCGCGGGGCTGCTGTTTTCCACCGGAGGCGCCGCGGTCAAGGCAGCGAGTCTTACCGGGTGGCAGGTGGCGAGTTTCCGATCTGGCCTGGCGGCGGCGGTGCTGCTGGCGGTGATTCCCGGGGCGCGGCGGCAATTTCGCTGGAGCATGCTGCCGGTGGCGGCGGCCTACGCGGCGACGCTGATACTCTTTGTGCTGGCGAATCGCCTGACCACGTCGGCGAATGCGATCTTCCTGCAGGCGACGGCTCCGCTGTATTTGCTGCTGCTGGGGCCGCTGCTGTTGCGCGAGCCGATCCGGCGGAACGACGTGTACTACATGCTGGCCGTGGCGTTCGGACTCGCGCTATTTCTGGCGGGGCGCGACACGGCGGCGGCGACGGCGCCCGATCCTCCGCGAGGCAATGTGCTGGCGCTGGCGAGTGGGGTCACGTACGCCCTGATGCTGGCGGGATTGCGCTGGCAAGCGAGGCACGGGCATGAGGACTCGGGCATCGCCACGGCGATTGCGGGGAATGCGATTGCGTTCACGGTGGCGCTGCCGATGGCGTTGCCGGTGACGCGGTTCATGGCGGCGGATGTGGCGGTGATTCTGTATCTCGGCGTGGCGCAGGTAGGATTGGCGTACTGGTGCCTGACGCGCGCGATACGGCACGTGCCGGCCTTCGAAGCCACCACGATGCTGCAGATCGAGCCGGCGATGAATCCAATCTGGAGTTGGCTGGCGCACGGGGAGCGGCCGACGGCGTGGGCGCTGGCAGGAGGCGCGGTAATCGTGTGCGCGACGGTGGTTAACACGTGGCTCGGCCGGCGCGGCGAACCTGTGCTACAACGGAGTCAAGGGTGAGAACACTTTTAACGTTACTGGCCTTCAGCCTCTCGGCGGCGACGACCAGGATCGTAACCTTCGATAACGCGCAGTTGGGAAAGACTCCGTCCGAGTGGACGGTGGCGATGACCAACCACGGGCACGCGCCGCATTGGGAGATCGTGCGCGATCTCTCGGCGGCGACCCAGCCCTACGTACTGGCGCAGACGTCGACGGATCCGGCGCGCGACCGCTTCCCTTTGGCGATTTACAATCCAACGAGGCTCAGGGATGGCGAGGTCAGCGTGCGGATCAAGCCGGTGTCGGGGCACGAGGTGCAGGCGGGCGGGATCGTGTGGCGCTATCGGGATGAGAATAATTACTATCTGGCTCGGGCGAATGCGCTGGAGAAAAATGTCCAAGTGTTCAAGGTGGAGAACGGCGTGCGCCGGCCGCTGATGGCCGGCGTACGGCACGAGATTCCGACGAATGCATGGAGTATTTTGAAGGTCGCGATTCGCGGGGCCAGGTTCCAGGTGTATATGGATCACCGGCGGATTCTGCAAGGCTCGGATAGTACGTTTGCGGGGGCGGGGAATGTCGGACTCTGGACGGTGGCGGATTCGGTGACGTACTTCGATGATTTCCGGGTGACCACGAAATAGGTTGTTCTCAACAAAGGCGCGAAGAAAACCAA
>JBDTPR010000588.1:0-4635 GCA_039932635.1 Candidatus Solibacter sp. | reverse complement strand
ACGGCGCAGAAGCCTACCTTATCTCTCGTGAACATGATGCAGTCCTGCTGCGGACGGTAATAGCCGCGTCCCTCGTACATCGCGCCCTCGAAAGCGCCGACCTTGCCGGCATTGCGACCCGACCCGAGCAGCGCGGTGACTTTGGTTTCTTCCTCGCGGAAGAGCGATTCCATCTCGGCCTCGGGCTTGTGCTGCGCGCGGATGGCGCGGCGGCGCTCCTGAATGGCCTGCTCCATTTGTTCGAACTCCTTCTTCGCCCACACTGAAGGCAGATCGATTCCAGCCGAGAGCAGCCCCTTCCACTTGGCCGCCATCGGGTCGGCCGTTGCATTGGGCTCCCAGGGCTCCGACCGTTCCGTGGGGCTCCCATAAGCGACATCGGACGTGTAGTATTCATCGGCGAGCCCAGCGAAATGGTGACCGAATTCGTGCACGAAAACGTAGGGCGTGAAAGCGTTGTCCGCGCTGACGGTGGCGAACAGATTGAAGATGCCGCCCCCACCATACTTGCGATCGTTGACCACGATTTCGATGAACTCGTACGGCGCCGCGCTGGCCGCCTCGCGCAGTCGCTTGTTGTCGAAGGTCAGCACGTAACGCTCGGACCCGAACGCATCGTAGGCCGCGCGCAGCGGCGAACGGCGGAAGATCCCGTCCGACGGACGCGCCACGCCGCTCTCCTCGGCGGGCGTATCGACCGCCCAAACGTTGAAATCCTGACGGCGTTCCTTGAAGGGCGACTCGGCAAACAGCGTCTCGGCCATGCGGCGGGCATCGCGATGCCACTTCTCCATCTCCGCCGCCGTGTACCCATCGCCCATCAGGAGCAGATCAACCTTGTCGCGCGGCGCGCCATTCTGTATCACGGGCCACACATTGAGTTTCGGCGGGGCCGCACGCTCCACGGCGCCCGCCGCGGGATCGATCACGGTAGACCATACTTCGCGAAATTCATTGCTGGGACCGCGCTTCTTCACCACCACCTGTACCGGCGCGCCCGGCACCGGAAAGCGCAGGCTTTCGGAGAACGCGCGTCGCTCGCGCCTGGCCTCATCGGTGGTCTCCCACTCGCCATAAATGCTGGCGAAACCGCGCGAATACAGCACGCGATTGGTGCCGCGATCGATCACCTGAAAATGATATTTCCCCAGATTGCTCTCATCCACCCAGCGATCGAGAGGTCCCGGCCACTCGCCTTCCAAGGTGGCGCCATCGAGTGCGAAGTGCTCCTCGGCAGCCATGCCGGAGTGCACATAATCGAGCCGCAGGGTGCGCGGCGCGGGTGTCTGCGCACCGGCAGTCAGCACCGCGAACAAAACCGCTAAACGAAACTTCATGGCTTGGATACCTCGATCACGATCTTGCCCAACAGCTCGGTCCCGGCGCGTAAGTTCTCAAGCGAGATGCGCTCGTCATTGCCGTGAAGGCGCAGTTCGCCATCCAAGCGGAAGAGCGGCACGCCATACACTGCCATGCCCTTGGCGCGCAGGTACGCGCCGTCGGTGGTCCCGCGCATCAGGAACGGAACCACGAGGGCGTTCGGCGCCGCCTGGCGGAAGACCTTTTCCATCGCGACGTAAAGCGGCGACGTCAGCGAACTCGGCTCCGTCGAAGGCTGCTGGCTGCTAGTGGCCGCAATGGTGATGGCGGGGTCGTCGATGATCTTGCGGAAGCGCTCGAAGACCTGCTCGCGGGTTTCGGTCGGCAGGCGGCGGGCATCGAGTTGCGCCTCGGCGGCATTGGGAATCACATTGATTTTCGTGCCGGCACTGAGCATGGTGGCCGACACCGTGGTGCGCAGCATGGCGTGTATTTCCGGATCGCGCTTGCGGATCTCGTCCGCCGTGCGCGACGCGCTCGCGGGGTCCTCCAGCTTCGGCGCCATCGGCGCGAGCCACGCGTAGCTGGGCAGTTTGGCCATCGCGGTCAAATAGGCCCGTGTGGTGGCATTGAGTTGGACGGGCTGATCGGCCTGCGAGAGGCGGTAGATTGCGCGCGCCAGATGCTCCACGGGATTATCGTCGCGCGGCAGCGAGCCATGGCCGGCGGTCCCGCGCGCAGTCATCACGAAGCGCGTCGGCACCTTTTCCGCAGTCTGAATCTGGAAGACCGGCACGCCCCCGGCGGTCGGCAGGATATAGGAATACTCATTGAGTGCGAACTCCGCGTCGATCTTCTCCCAGGCATGCGCGACCATCCAGAGAGCGCCCGCCGAGCCCGACTCTTCATCCGCCTCGGAGAGCAGAATCAGGTCGCGATCCAGCATCACCTTCCGACGGTGCAAATCGACCATCACGGCCAGTTCGGCGGCCAGCAGTTGTTTATCGTCCTCCGCGCCGCGCCCGTAGATGTAGCCGTTTTTCTGCACCGCCGCCAACGGGTCCACCGACCATTGCGAACGGTCGGCAGGCACAACGTCGCTGTGCGCAATCATCAGCAGGGGCCGTTTCCTGCCGGTGCCCTTGAGCCGCGCCACGAAATTCAAGCGCTCGGGATCGTCGCCCAGAAGTTCGGCGGGAATGCCCTCGCGGTCCGCCACCTGCTTGAGGTAACGCGCCACGCGACTCTCGTTGCCGGGAGGATTGGTGGTGTCGAGGCGGATCAGTTCCGGGAGGTAGCGCGCCGCCAGGTCGGCCGCAGTTTCGGCGGATTGAGCGGCGGCAATCGCCGCGCATGCGAGCGCGGTCCATAGTAGACGATGCATGCTTCCGAATTTAACATCCTGGCGCAGTTGCCTTTGTAGGCCGGCCAGCTGGCAGCCTCTCTACTGGCGGCCGGGTTCTCGGACGAACCGCTATCATCAAGGTACGATAAGGAGCAAGGCGCGCCCAGCGTTGTCCTCTTGGAAACATACTCCGCCCACTTAGGATTTCGTCGTACAATGTCGCGGGCTGCTCGTGCGCTGACTAACATCGTGAATTTACCGTTTCCTAACCAAACAGCATTGAAAGTAAGTTAGTAATTTGGGTACTCTACCAAAGGAGGATCGTTACTAATGCGAATGAAACGACCATTTCTCGCAGTTATCGGAATAACATGTATTGTGGCTGCGCCGACATTCGGCGCAACGATTTACAACAATCTCACACCCACTAACCAGATTGGCGTCGCCACCCGGCCCGACGCTGGGGCCTTTGAAATTGAAGCGGGGGATGACTTCTTCCTGGGAGGAGCTACCCACATCACCTCGGCATCTTTCGTGGGCTTGCTGGTTCCCGGCCCTACCGGAGGTTCCACGAGCATCGACGCTCTAGTGGCCGAAATCTACCGTGTATTCCCGAAGGATTCCGACACAACCCGGACTCCCAACGTTCTCACCCGCGTAAACTCGCCCTCGGACGTGGCCTTCGATTCGCGAGATAGCGCCGGCGGCGGACTGAGTTTCACCTCGACTATCTTGAATGGATCGTTCACAGTGAACAACAGTGTGCAACCCGGCGGAATTCATGCGTTCCCCAATCAGAAAACCGGGGGCGATGGACCACTGACCGGTCAGGAAGTGCAGATCGACGTATCGTTTCTCACGCCCTTCACGCTGCCATCAGACCATTACTTCTTCATTCCTCAAGTGGCGTTGAGCGGCGGCGCGCAGTTCTACTGGATCTCGGCCTCCAGGCCCATCAGCGGCGCGGGCACTACGCCGTTTCCTGCTGGCGTAACGGATCTGCAGGCCTGGACGCGCGATGCGGCCCTCGATCCCGATTGGTCTCGAGTGGGCACAGACATCGTCGGAGGCACTCCGGCGCCAACCTTCAACCTTGCGTTCTCCCTCGACGGCACGGCCGCACCGGAACCCGGAGCATTTCTGCTGGTCTTCACAGGCGCTGCCGCGCTGATCGGGCTGCGGTTACGCCGGCGCACCCAATAGTCGTGTGTTCGGTTGCGGCGGAGTTCGGGCAACCGGCCTCCGCCGCATGGCCCGCCCCCTACGCCACCTGCTAGACTCAGAATTCCGGCAAATGGCAGCTATTCCTGAATCGGCAAGACTATTCATGTCCGGGCTCATCGAGCGGGCCCGCAAACTCAAGAAGACGATTGCCTTCCCCGAGGGCACCGATCCGCGAGTTCTGGAAGCGGCGGCGCGCCTGGCGCGGGAGGGCGTCCTCAAGCCCGTGCTCATCGGCCCCCGTCCGGCCAACGCGCCCGAAGGCGTGGAATTCGTAGACCCCGCCAACTCTCCCCTCGCGAAGAAATACGCCGACCTTTATCACGAGCGCCGCCGCGCCAAGGGCATCACCCACATGGAAGCGGCCGTCACAGCCAAGAAGCCCCTCTATTTCGCCTCCCTGATGGTGGGCGCGGGCGATGCCGATGGCAGCGTCGGCGGCGCCGTCAACAGCACTGCCGAAACGGTACGCGCCGCTCTGCATTCCGTGGGCGTGCATCCGCGCGCACGATTGGTTTCCAGCGTTTTCATCATGGCGCTGCAAGATCGCTCGCTGGGCCATAACGGGCTGATGGCTTTCGCCGATTGCGCCGTGGTGATCGAACCGAACGCCATGCAGATGGCCGATATCGCCATTGCCACTGCGGAGAGCACCCGTGTCCTGATCAACGCCGAACCCGTGGTTGCGCTGCTCAGTTTTTCCACCATGGGCAGCGGTAAAGGGCCCATGGTCGACAAGGTGGTAGAGG
>JBDTPR010000587.1:0-4636 GCA_039932635.1 Candidatus Solibacter sp. | reverse complement strand
GAGAACGACACCCCCAAGCGGATGGTCACCGAGAGTGTGCTGGCCGCGCCCAAGGCCGGCGAAGTGACGCTCCAGTTAGGCGATCCGCTGGTGATCTACTCGCGCCTCGACCTCAACAAAATGCTGCTGGACCGCGCCGAGCGCGCCGGCGCACAGCTGGAAAAGACCCGCGTCACCGGCATGGAGCGCCAGGGCTCCGGCTGGCGCCTGCACACCGCCAGTGGCAACCTCGACGCCGATTTCTGCATTGTGGCCACCGGCGCGCGCAACTCGCTGCGCGATGTCGGCACACAACTCACACCGCCGGACACCATGTCCGCGCTGGGCTACTACGTGCAAGGCGAGCAGGAGAAGATCGACATCCAATTCCTGCCCGACCTCGAAGGTTACATCTGGATATTCCCGCGCTGCGGCCATCTTTCGGTGGGCATCTGCGGCAAGGGCGAGGCCGCAAGTTCGTTACGCAAGCGCCTGGAAGCCTACATGGCCGGCCGCGGGCTGAACTGGAAAGGCGCACCGTTCTACAGCCATCTGCTGCCTTCGCTCGACACCAAATCCTGGCGCAAAAATCGCGTCGCCGGCGTCGGTTGGATGGCGGTCGGCGATGCCGCGGGCCTGGTGGATCCGATCACCGGCGAGGGCCTCTACTACGCGATCCGCTCCGGCGATCTCGCCGCGCAGAGCCTGCTGTCCGATGCCGGCGGTCCGGCGGAGAGCATCCTGCGCTATCGAAATCTGTTGCGCCGCGATTTCACGGCCGACCTGGAGTTCGGCTCGCGCCTGGCCAAGCGCGTCTTCCTGGGACGCTTTCTGTACGCCTCGGTGCCACAGCGCATGGTGGAATTCACGCGGCGCTCGCCGCGCTTCGCCGGGGTCATGCAAGATCTCTTCGCCGGCAAGCAGCCCTACCTTGGCTTGAAACGCCGCCTGATGCGCAATCTCAACGGCAGCCTGTACGAGATCGCCATGAGCTTCGGCTTCGGCCGCCTGATTTCCAAGGTGGGCCGGGCATCGCGGTAAGCCGGCACGCCACACGAAGGAACCTCTCTGATGAACACAACCAAGTCCCAAGCCCTCTTCCAAAGCGCCGTGGAGAAGATCCCGGGCGGCGTGAATTCGCCGGTGCGCGCCTTCCGCAGCGTCGGCGGGCAGCCGCTGTTCATTGCCCGTGGAGAGGGCTCGCACCTCTTCGATGTGGATGGCAATGAGTTCATCGACTACGTGGGCTCGTGGGGTCCGTTGCTGCTGGGGCACCGCCATCCGGAGATTCTCGAGGCACTGCAAAAGGCGCTCGAGATCGGTACCAGCTTCGGCGCGCCCACGGAGCAGGAGATCACCCTGGCCGAGGCCATCATGGATGCCGTGCCCTCAATCGAAATGGTGCGCCTGGTTAATTCCGGCACGGAGGCCACGATGTCGGCCATCCGCGTGGCGCGCGGCTTCACGGGCCGCGATCTCACGGTGAAGTTCGAAGGCTGCTATCACGGGCACGTCGATTCACTGCTGGTGAAGGCGGGCTCGGGCCTGGCGACGCTCGGCATCGCCGACACGCAGGGCGTGCCAAAGGCATTCGCCGACACCACCATTGCCCTGCCCTACAATTCGCTCGAAGCGCTGGAAGCCGCCTTCCGCACGCATGGCGACCGCATCGCGAGCGTGATCGTGGAGCCTGTGGCCGGCAACATGGGCTGCGTACCCCCGCTGCCCGGCTATCTGGAAGGGATGCGCGAAATCACGGCGCGGTACGGCGCGCTGCTGATCTTCGACGAGGTGATGACCGGCTTCCGCGTGGCGTTCGGCGGCGCCCAGGCGCGCTATGGAATCAAGCCCGATCTCACCACGCTCGGCAAGGTGATCGGCGGCGGACTGCCGGTAGGCGCCTATGGTGGGCGGCGCGACATTATGAGCATGGTGGCGCCCGCAGGTCCCATTTACCAGGCGGGAACACTCTCCGGGAATCCGCTGGCGGTGGCCGCGGGACTCGCCATGCTGCGCCATCTCAAGGCGCATCCGGAAATCTATGAGCGGCTGGAAGCCAACGGCGCGAAGCTCGCGGCGTCCGCGCCAGAGGGCATCACCGTGAACCGTGTCGGCTCGATGTTCACTTTCTTTTTCACGCCGGGTCCGGTCACCGATTGGGAGTCGGCCAAAGTCTGCGACACCGCGCGCTTCGGACGCTTCTTCCGCGGCATGCTGGAGCGCGGCGTGTACCTGGCGCCCTCGCAATTCGAAGCGGCATTCGTGAGCGCGGCGCACACCGATGAGGACATCGCGCAGACCATCGCGGCGGCCGCCGAAGCGCTCCGCGACTAAGCCTTTGTGGAGCGGACTTTAGTGTGCATCGACTTCAGTCGGTGCAATCCGAGCGACGCTCGGACGCACCAGCCGCTGCCCACCCGGCGATCGAATAACTCGCGAAGCGTCCTGAACTAGAACAGCACCTTCAAACCGAACTGCACCTGCCGTGGTGAGTTCGCCTGCGTGCTCACCACCCCATAGCTGGTCGATGCCGCGTTGGTATCGGGGCTGCCGAAGCGCACCGCATTCAAAGCGTTGAACGATTCGGCGCGGAACTGTAGCCGCAAGCCTTCCTTGACCACGAAGTCCTTGAACACCGACAGATCCCAGTTCCTTACCAGCGGCGAGCGCAAATCCGCCGCCGCAACCGACATATTGCCGAACGTAAAGGCCGCCGGTTGGGAATACACGCTGGTGTCGAAATACTTCGTCAGCCGGTCGTGGACATCGCCGCTCAGCTTGCCGCTCTTTCCATTGTTGTTGGCCAAACCGCGGGAGTTGAAAAGGCCCGCGACGTTGGTGGCGGAAAAATCAACGAATACACGTTGCGCGAGTTCAACGGCAAATTAAGGATGGCGCGGTTGGAAACCACCTTTCCCACCGTGGACGACGCCGTCTCGATCGCCGAGACCGTGCCCTCCACCGTCACGTTCTCCGTGACTTCACCCACCGCCATGGCAATATCGATCTGCGCCTGCTGCCCGACGTTCAATTCAATGCCGCTGTGAAGATACTTCTTGAAGCCCGCCGCCATAGCGTCCACGCGATAGGCTCCGGGCTGAAGTTGCGGCAACAGGTAGCGCCCGGTGGAGTCGCTGCGCGTCTCCGTGTGGACGTTGGTGGCCACGTTCGTGGCAGTCACGGCCGCGTTCGGTATGGCGGCTCCGGAGGCATCGCTCACCACACCCAACACGCTGGCGGTGAACGTCTGGGAATAAACGGCGGTTGCACCCGCGAACACGGCGAGCGCACAAACGGTAAGGACGGCGCGCATTATAATCACCTCGTCACGAAACTAATTCAATCCCCGACTTCAACAATGTTGCCCTGAGACTATCACAACGACGTATGCGGTTCCAACGGGTTAAATGCCGCGGATCAGGTACGCCCCGAAAGGGCCGGTACGGTCGCCGGCGACGGTCTCCCGTCACAGGTGACTGTGACTGTCGTGTTCAAAAGGCCACCTGAGTCCGCGAACGTCCCGCCGCTGACGCTTGTCTTGGATTTGACCGGAACCGGCCCCCACGCGGGTTCGCCCTGACAGGCGGGATGCCCCAACCTGAACGCCAGTACTGGGCATCTGGTTATCTGTATTGGGGAACCTGATCAGACGCGCTGAATACTGGGCTGGAGTTTCGTGACGGTGACGAACCAGGTTTTGGCCGGGCAACCAGCGTAACGTCACAGTGACGGAAGCGGTGCCTGGTCTGAAGCTGGTATCGATGAGCGGGAGCTTTAAACATGGAGTTGCACCAGCAAATACTCGCACGCGCGGCGATGCCTTGCCGGTGACGGGGCTTACCCCGCGCTTGCCATAAACGTTAACGTGGCCGACACTCCCCTGCTCAACTCCGTCAGTGTCAGCGGCCGTCAACACCGACCTCTAGTTGTCCCTTCGTTTTTTGGACGCATCTGATGCACTCTGCTTACTTTGGGTGAACTTTTCGCCCGCGCGTTAAATGAACGACATCATCGAGCAGGACCATCGATTCCGTGGTTCGTCCGAGGAGAAGGAATGGGCGAGTACCTTACATCCTTCTAAAACGTATTAAAATTAACAAAATTTGCGGACATTTGAGAGAATTTGGTCCGGAAGGGCGAAAAAGGGAGAATAATAGGAATACAGTACTAGAAGTTCTATAGGATAGCTTGACCTTAGACGGGTCTTCCGCTATGGTTACAAACAGTACCCAACGTTATACTGTTAGCTACACACGGTGAAACATGAGTTTACGTATTCTTTCGGCAGTATTCGGAACTGTTCTGGTCCTTACCAGCCGGGGCCTAGCCAGCCCGATTTTCGTCGCGAACGCTTCCTTTGAAAATCCGGTATGCGGACCGACCGCGCCGATCACCTGCCCCGCAAACAACTGGGCCCTTTGGGCGCCAACCGGAGCGTCGATGGGCGCATTCCTGCCTTTAGCGAACGCTTGGAATTCGATTCCCGACGGACTTCAGGTTGGTTTTAGCAACGGCGGTGCGTTGACGCAAAGCCTCGGCGTGACCATTGTGGCCGATATGTATTACACGCTTTCCGTTTGGGTCAGCCAGCGCTGGAGTGCTGGTACGTTCATGCCCGATATTGAATTGCTCGGCGGAAGCACACCCGTCCTCACGA
>JBDTPR010000586.1:0-4642 GCA_039932635.1 Candidatus Solibacter sp. | reverse complement strand
GTGAAGGCGCAGCCCGCCCGCGTTTCCAGTGAAGGCGTCACCACGTCGTTGTATTTCCGTGGCGCCGAGGCCGACATGGCGCAGGCCTATGGCGAACAGATCGGTAAGGCGATGTCGTATTTCACCGGTGTGTTGGGACTGCCGCCCTATGCCAATCTCACCGTGGTGGAAACCGAAGAAGGCGCGCCCAACGGCTACGCCGCGCCTGGCATGATTTTTCTGGCGCCGCGCGGCATCGGCCGCCAACCCAACATGAAGCTGCTGGCCAATCAGATCTCGCGCCAGTGGTTCGAAGAGCTGGTTTCTCCGGCTACCCGCAACCACCTGTGGCTCACCAACGGCCTCGCCGCTTATGCGGAGCTCATGTGGGCCGAGCATGAAAAGGGACCTGCCGCCATGGAGGCGCAGTTTCACGACGTGATGGTGGAATCGCTGACCGTGGATACCGTCCCGATGATTCAATCCGCGCGCCTGGAAGATTATTCGCCCGAATTGTGGGCGCTCACCGGAGGCAAGGGTGCGACCGTGGTCGGCATGCTGCGCTACGTCATCGGCGACGATAAATTCTTCAAAACTCTGAAGACTTACTCTCAGCAGTTCGCTTGGAAAAGCACCACCACGGACGATTTCAAGAAGGCCGCCGAGACCGCTGCCGAGCAGGATTTGGGCTACTTCTTTATCCAGTGGATCGAGTCCAGCGGCGCCCCCGAATTCAAGCTCGAATACACCATTCTGCGTACCGCCAAGGGCTTTCGCGTTATGGGCAAAATTGCGCAAGATCTGGACACTTTCCGCATGCCCGTGGACCTCAAAATTGAAACTGAAGGCAATCCCGAGGAGAAGCGCGTCGAAGTAGTGGGCACCAGCTCCGAGTTCTCTGTGGACACCTTCGGCAAGCCGAAGAGTGTCGTGATCGATCCCAATAATCGCGTCCTGCGCTACAGCCCGCAGGTGCGCGTAGCGGTCGCCATCAGGCGCGGTGAGCAGTATGCCGAGCTGAGTGAGTTCGGCGAGGCCATCAAGCAATATCAGAAGGCCCTGGAAACCAGCCGCACGAGTTCGCTGGCCCACTACCGGATCGCCGAGGTGCACTTCCTGCAGAACAACTACCAGCAAGCCGCCAACGAGTTCCGCGAGGCGCTTGCCGGAGACCTGGATCCCAAATGGACCGAAGTCTGGAGCCGGATCAATCTCGGCAAAATCTTCGACATTACCGGCCAGCGGGAGCGGGCGGTCAACGAATATAACCTCGGGCTTCGCACCAAAGACGACACTCAGGGCGCCCAGGAAGAAGCCGGTAAATATATTAAAACGCCCTATGAGCGACAGAAGCGGGTCGAGCAATAATCGCCCCGCCGGGCGGGCTCTTTTAGATCGCCTCAATGTCCCGTGCGCGGGCCGGCGCAGCCCGTATCTCGTTGCCTGACGGCCGCGTGCTGATCGTCGGCGGTGTAGACGAAAACGGCGTCACCTCCTCCGCTGAACTCTACATTCCCTGGACCGTATCTTCGCCGGCGTCCCCGCCATGACAAGGCGCGCCAGCAGATGGTTGCCGCCCCGCTCCGCCGCGGCTGTTCCTGGACTTAAAAGTGGGACCGCAGGTCCCTGAAGCGATCCACCACCAGCAGTTGTCCCGCCCCAGGAACAAGCTCCTGCTTTTCCAGCACCCAAGTGTGGGCATGCGGTACGAATACCGCATTCAGCCCCGCCGCGAGCGCCGGATTGACATCGGATTTAGGACTGTTCCCGATCATCCAGGTGGCCGCCGGCTCCATGCCGCGCTCCGCGACCAGCCTCCGGTACGCCGCCGTGTCCTTTTCCTTCACAATCGCCAAATGCTGGAAATACTGCCCGAGCCCCGACCGGTCTACCTTCAGCCGCTGCTCATCGACATGTCCCTTGGTGAATAGCGTCAGATCGTGCCGGCCCGCCAGGTATTCAAGCGTCTCGGCCACCCCATCGATCACTTCCATCGGGCACTCCAGAATCCGCTCCGCGAAGCGGATCACCGTCGCCAGGTCGGCCTCCGAAATCTCGCGCTCCGCCAGGTGCCGGTAGCACTCCGCCAGATTCCGTCCGAAATTCAGCGAGCCGTACCCATGGATCTTCGCATTAGTCCGCTCGATCTCATCCAGAATGTCGCGCACTTCCTGCGGCGCCATCGACGAGTGAGCCAGAAACGCGACGAACTGTTCGAATGCCCGCTCGAAATAGATGTTGTTCTCCCACAGCGTGTCGTCCGCGTCGATGATCAGGAATTGGCGTGTCATTTCGTCAGTTTCGGAGCCAGGTGAAAGGGTATCTCGAATACCGCATCCACGTCCACCGGCACGCCGTTACGCAGGGCAGGCGTGAATTCCCACTTGGCCAGCGCCTCCTGCGCAGTCCTGTCCAGGCGCTCATCCAACTGGCGGATCAGCGCAATCCGCCCCACGTGGCCGTCCTTCTGGATCACACCGAATAGCCGGATCGTCCCCTCCACCCGATCCGCCACCGCCGAAGCCACATACTTGGGGTCCACCTTACGCACCACTTCCGGCGCGCGAATCACAGGCGCCGTGGCGCCGGGCACGGGCTCCCGCTCGGCGAACCAGACCAGCCAACTGCCGGAATAGCTGGTCACATTGGGCATTTGTATCGCGATGCTGTACACCACTCGGCCAGCCAGTCGCGGATCCGGAGCTTCCCTCACACGGGGCACGGTTGGATCCACCGGTCGCGCACCCGCCGGACCGGCCGCGGCATTCACACGCGCTGCAGCCAGCAAATTTTCGCGCGAAGTCGGCGAGAACGTCGCCACCAGCGTGGGCTGCGTGTCCTTTGCGCCGCCTTTCACCACCAAGCCCGGTACATTCACCAGGGCGGGGCCACTCGCACCCGTGCCCCCCTCGTTCCGCGTCTCCGGACCCGCCGAAAAGCCGGCCGCGCGCGACCCCGGGGGCGGCGGCACTTCCGTCATCCGCGCGGGATTCAGCCCCACGATTGCGAGCGACGCCTCAGCCTTACCTCCCGGTGCTCCAGGCGCCGCCGGAGGCTCGGCGTTGATCACCGGAGCGCCGGTCGGCGCGGAGGGCGCGCGTCGCGGGGTAAACGTTCGCGGCACTTTCTCGATTCCTCCAGAGGGCGCCTTTGCCTCCGCCACCTCCGGCGCCGCCGGCAGGGCCGCCGTACCCGCCGCCTTCTGCCCGCGCGCGGCGGGCGCTACGAATTTCTTCGGCTCGGGCCTCGGACCTACCGTCTCAAACGGCAGGGCATTTGCATCAACCACCATTCGCGGCGCCGGGCCTTCGGGCAGCACCAGTGCCGCCTGCCGTTGCATGCGCTCATTCGGCGGAGGAGTAAAGGCTCGGGGAGCACCGCTCGGCTTCACTACACCCAAATCCACCTGTTTCGGCGCCGCCGGAGAGACCGGTGGCGCCTCCGGCAGTGCTGCCGCCACTGGAGGTGGCGCCACCAATTCGGGAGGCGTCGTGAAGGTCTTCGCCACCTTCGGCGGAGCCACCGCCACCACGTTTGGCAGCGGGACCTCTTTGGCCGCGGCTATCTCCGGTTCCGGACTCCAGATCAACTGGCTCGGCTTGGGGTCATCCTTCAGGCCAGACACCATCGTCTGTGGCGCCTTCACCCGCGCGCGCTCCGGGCGCGAGTCGGCCCGCGTCTCAGGCGGCGAGATTTCCGGTAGTTTCTCGCGCAGGTTATACCAGACGATCTTCCTTTCGTTGGGCCGTATCTCCTGGTCGTAGATGGACTTGGCGCGCGGCTCGCTCGACCCGCTCAGGATCACCCACGCCAGCACACTACCGTGCAGACACCCGGACACACCGAAGGACAGAGGACCGCGCCGACGCTGTTTCCCGCCGATGTCCGTCTCCAGCATCCACTACACCCCGGGCGGCTTCAGGCCGTGACCATTGGTCGGCGCGATGCTCTTCATCCGCTCGATGGAGCGCTGCCGGGGTAAATAGCTCGCCAGGAAATGATTGAACTGCCGTAGCCGCTCGACCTCCGACCGTTCCCGCAAAATCATCGACAGAAAATCCAGATCCGGCACTGCCTGCGCCAATTGGAAGCTGATCTGACGATCCTCGAAGTCAGGGTCGCCGTGGTCGCGCACGCTGACCATGCGATTCAACGCCTGATAATTCACCAGCGCCTGTTCGCGTACTTCGGCCGGCACCGGCTCCACATCCTCGTCATCGAAGAACTCCACCTCGCCCTGCAGGTAGTCCTTCTCCTCGTTCAAACCCAGGATTTCGAAGCGCCGCTGGCCCAATGTGAGAATGTCCATCCGACCGTCGGCGTACATCTCCAGGACCTTGGAGACTTTCACCGTGCACCCGGCATTCAGAATCGCACCGTCCCTCGCCAGCACGACGCCAAACTCCGACTCGTCGCGAATCGCGTCTCCCACCATTTCCTTGTACCGTTCCTCGAAAATGTGCAGCGGCAAGCGGGTCCGCGGGAACACCACGAGCTGCAACGGGAACAGCGGGATCAGCCGCTTCGACATGGTACTATTATGACGTTTCTGCGCGGATTTTCGCAGGACCGTACCCATGAGACTTGACGGCAAAGTGGTGCTCATTACCGGGGCCTCCGAAGGCATCGGCGCGGCCTGCGCGCGCGAATTCGGCAACTCGGG
>JBDTPR010000585.1:0-4643 GCA_039932635.1 Candidatus Solibacter sp. | reverse complement strand
CCGGCTTCGTTCGTGATCGATAAGGAGGAGTGGTACACCTGGAGCAAGTCGCCGCGGCCGAACGTCAATGTACTGGCTACGGTGGATGAGAACAGCTATGTGCCGAATACGTTGATCAAGATGGGCGGCGATCACCCGGTAGTCTGGTCCAACCCACACTACAAGGCGCGGAACGTGTACATCTTTATGGGGCACCACGCCGGACTTTTTGACAGTCCCGAGTTCGTGCAGTTGTTCCGCAACGCGATCTTCTGGGGCTCCGGTCAATGAGGGCGCGTGCGATACTCGTCGCGCTGCTGTCCGTTGCTGGTGCGTTGGCGCAGAGTGCCCCGCAGCCCCGGGTGCTGCTCTTCTTCTCGCTCAACGTGGAAGCCGATCACATGCTCTTTGCGACGGACGCGATCCGGTACTTTGCGGAAGCGGCGGACAAGTATGACTTCCGGGTGGAAGCAACCAGCAACTGGGCGGACATGAACGACGAAAATTTGAAGCAGTACAAAATGATCGTCTGCCTCAATAACCTTCCGCCTGCCGCGCAGCAGGAGACCTTCCAGCGATACATGGAGACCGGCGGCGCGTGGCTAGGCTTCCACTTCGCTGGCTTTAATATGGCGAATTCACGCTGGACGTGGTTCCGGCAATTCCTCGGCGGCGCTGCTTTCGGCGCGAGCAGTTGGCCCCCGCTGCCTGCGAGGATGGTGGTGGACGATCCGGAGAGTCCAGTCACCAGGGGCCTTCCGAAGAGTTTCCAATCGCCGGTCAATGAATGGTATTCCTGGCGTCCGAGCCCGCGCCTGGATAAAAATGTCCGCGTCCTGCTGAGTTTGGACCCCGCCCAATTCCCGCTCGGTATCAAGGGGCTGATCACGCAGAAAGACCCCGACGTGCCGGTGGTCTGGACGAACACGAACTTCAAGATGCTCTACATGAACATTGGCCACGGAGACAAGATCTTCACCAGCCCAATCCAGAATAAGCTGATCGAGAACGGCCTGCTCTGGCTCTTGGGGAAGAACTAGCGAGCCACCCAAACCACCCTATCCGGGGATAGGCGCTTCAAGGCGGAAAACCGTGGTATGATCTCCGACCAAACACTCTTGTCACTCTGTCGGTGGCAACCTTAGGGCGTCGTCCAATCTTTGAAAATGGGGATTTTCCAGTCTTTTGTGGGGGGGATTAAAAATGAAAACGTGGATTACACTGTCAGCGTGCCTTACGCTGGCTCTCTGCTCTTACGGGCAAATCGCAACGATAACCTCGTTGGTCGGCACAGTTACCGACTCCAGCGGGAAAGCCATCGCAGGCGCTAAGATCACTGCCGTCGAGGCCGCGACGCTCGATCAGTACACCGCCCTCACGAACGAGGACGGGAACTACCGAATCGACTTCGTGCGTGTCGGCACCTATGACATTACCGCCGAGTTTCAGGGGTTTTCCCGGATTAAGCATTCGGGCAGTATCGTAAGCATCAATCAAATTGTGCGCAATAACTTTACTATGTCTCCGGGTTCTGTCCAGGAATCGGTGACAGTCGAAGCGGTGGCTCAATTAATCAGAACTGACGATGCCACGGTTTCCGCCACTATCACTTCCAAACAGATCGCCGAGTTGCCCATGAACGGTCGCAACGTCCTGATGCTGGCCACTACCACCCCCGGAGTTCTCGCGGGAACCAAGGGAACGCAGGGCGTGCCGCCGGGTCAGGCGTTTATCGGCGCGGGCACCCGCGAGATTCAGAACAGCATGTCGCTGGACGGCATCAGCATCATGAACAATCTGATCACGACATCGCCCACCCAGCCGATGGTCGAGACCGTACAGGAGGTAGAGGTCCAGACAGGTACGTATTCGGCGCAGTACGGCGCCTATCTGGGCGTGCACCTGAATATGGTGACCCGCGGCGGCACCAACGCCATTCACGGTAATCTGGTGGAGTTCATCCGCAACGATGCGTTCGACGCGCGCGGATACTTTCTGCCTGCCACCTCAAAGAAAACGGCGCTCCGCCAAAATCAGTACGGCTTCGAGGTGGACGGTCCTGTCTACATCCCCAAGCTTTACAACGGCAGGGACAAGACATTTTTCATGGGTTCCTGGGAGAGGCTTCGAAATAAGCGGCAGAGTCTGTCGGCCAATAACACCGTGATGACCGAGCAGATGTTTGCCGGGAACTTCTCACAGACGACCACGGTGGTGAAGGACCCCACCAACTCGTTGGCGCCCTTCCCCGGCAACATTGTTCCCACCAATCGTCTTTCCCCGATTGCGCTGTCCCTGCAGCAGTACTATGTGAAGCCCACCAATCCCAATGCCATCACGCAGAACTTCACCACTGTGTTTCCAGCCAAGCTCACCAGCGACCAGACCGTGGACCGGATCGACCAGAACGTCGGCTACAAAGCCAGGCTCTTCTTCCGCTACCAACGCCAGGATCAGAAGATCGCTAACGGCAACGCCATCCCGTACAACGCCGCGGTGGTTCCGTCGATTACCGACAACTACACTGGCGGCTACACGCATACGCTGACACCCACCCTGGTCAACGATTTTCGGATCGGCCGCCAGGCAATCAACACGGATTCCGTAAATTACTTTTACGTCAACGGCATCGCCGACGCCGGAACCAAATTGGGGATCCCCGGGTTTGACGCCGACAGCAAGAGCAATAACCCGGGCACGCCCGAGTTCAACGTCAGCGGATTCTCCGGATGGGGCAATTCGGGCACCAACTGGTTTCAGACGGACCATACCTGGCAGGCATCGGAACAGATCAGTTGGACGTTGAAAAACCATAGTGTCATGGCCGGCGCAGAACTGCGGAAGCTTTACACGTCGCGTAGCGCCGCCAACAGCCCGCGCGGAGTCTTCAATTTCAACGGCCAGCTTTCGGGCTATGCGCCGGCCGATTTCATGCTGGGCTACGTGCAAAATCTGGTTACGCCGACCATCCAGTATCAGGGCGATGTGGCGGCGTGGCGAGACGGGTTCTTCGTTTTGGATAATTGGCAGGCGTCGAGAAAGCTGACTTTGAACTACGGCCTGCGCTATGAACTCCAGACCGTGCCGTATTCGGTTGCCGGCTTTGCCCGCGAGTTGAATGCCGCACAAACCGCCGCCGTGCCGGACAAAGTGCCTTCTCCGGGTTTCCGCTTCCACGACCCCAACCACAAGAGTTGGGCGCCGCGATTTGGGCTGGCATACCGCCTCTCCGATGCCACGGTTATCCGCGCCGGGTTCGGAATCTACTACAATCCCAACCAGACGAACAGTTTTACCTTCTTGACCACGAACCCTCCGTTCGGCAATTCCACCACATGCACGTCGTTGCCAACCACCCCGACCCTTCCGCTCTCTAACCCGATCGGTGCCGGCTGCAACACGTCGGTATCGCAGAACTGGATCACCGACAACTGGCATCTGCCGCCTGCCAGCATGAACCAGTGGAGTCTGGGCCTGCAGCGTCAACTCACCAGATCCACGGGGCTCGACGTGCAATATCTGGGATCGCACTCGTTGCATCTGGATCGCAGTTTCTTCAACAACACTCCCTATTTACCTGGGCCCGGCGCGATCAATCCCAGGCGTCCCAATCAATTATTCGGGCAGATCCGCACCATCTCTAACGATCTGATTTCCAATTATCACCACCTTGCGGTCTCCGTGCACCAGCGGCTGTTCCACGGTTTCCAGTTCGACGCCAGCTACACCTGGGCGCATGCGCTCGACGTCACCAGCGACTCAAACAACGGCGGGGCTCCGATGGATCCTTACAACTGGCGCAGAGATTACGGCAACGCTCCCTTCGATATCCGGCATCGCTTCGTTGCGACTTATATCTATGCGATTCCCTTCGTCTCAACCAGCAATCGGCTGATGAAAGCGGCGTTCAGCGGCTGGCAGATCAACGGGATTACAACCTTGCAGGGAGGCACACCGTTCAACCTGTCGATGAATACCGATGCCGCCAACACCAGTTCGCAAGGTCCCCAGCGCCCCGACCTTTTGAAGACGCCAGTTTACAATTGCGGCGCGGGACACCTGCTGGGATGCATCGACAAATCGGCCTTCGCTGTCCCAGGAAATGTCGCCCAAGGCATCTTCGCCTACGGCAATGCCGGTCGGAATATTCTGCGCGGACCGCACCTGTTCGCTACGGACATGTCACTGTTCAAGACATTTCCAATCAAGGAGCGTGTGAGGTTTACGTTCCGCGCGGAGGCTTTCAACGTGTGGAACAATCCGGAGTTCAGCAACCCCAACGCGAATATCGAAGCCGCCACCTTCGGAAACATCACGGGAACTTCGGTGGGCTCGAGGGTGATTCAGTTAGGGGGCAAGCTGTCCTTCTAAAGCTGGCTGGTAAGGGCCTGCTGCTGTTACGCAGGCCCTTACCATCACAGATGCGAAGGCCTGGGAGTTACATCCGCATCCACCAGGCGTAGCGCCCACTTGATCGCCTCGGTATACATCTTCTGCATTTCGGGCCTGTCCCAATTGGCGTCCACGTGGCCCAGCGTCGAATAGAAGACCCTGCCCTTGCCGTACATCTTCGCCCAACTGACCGCGAAATCCTTGTCCTTGCGATGCACCTTCGGATTGGCCAGATCCACCTTGCCTGGGTCGAGGCGCATGAGCACGCGCGT
>JBDTPR010000584.1:0-4647 GCA_039932635.1 Candidatus Solibacter sp. | reverse complement strand
TACCGCCCTTCAAATAGCTGCGCGATACAGTTTTCACACGCCGCATCAAGAATCGACATGCGGTTCGTAAGAAGCTCGGGGAACACCACGTGGTAGCGCTTCGCGTTCAAGCTGAGCGGCGCCATGCGATCGAACATGTAACTATGCGAAAAAAGCCGGTGGCCATTCACGGCATTAAAAACGAAGAGCTTTTCTGGTGGCTCCTTGCCGGTTCCCCAACTTTCAAAGGCGCGCATCTCCGGATGGAGGAAGCGCAGAAGCGGTTCCGTGAACGTCAGATCCGACCACTGGTGCCCATGAGACAGGAACCCGTCGGCAAACTCGCGCCCCAGGTCGCCCTCGCCTTCAACGATGATCACCGTCTCCGGATTCACCTTGTCGACTTCCTCGCGAATTCGTTTCAGCATTTCACGCACACCCCAATTCCATACGTCGGGATGCGGATGGTGGTGCGCCGGGTTGAAGCACCGATGGTTGTAAGTAGCGAGAGTCGAATCGATGAAGAACCCGTCGATTCCGGTTTGCTTGACGACTTCGGCTAGAGTACGGGCCAGCCATTCGCGGTAATCGCGAACCGCGGGACACATGTGCCAGAAGCCTTTATAGTGCTCCGTGTAGGTGCCGTCCTCTTCCATCAAGGCCCACTCTTGTCCTTCACTCCGGCCCACCCGCGAGCGCTTCCACATTATGAGCCCTTCCACGTAGTAGATGGCGTGGCCGCCGGCCGCGTGCGTGGCCTCCAACCCCGCCTTGGCGGCGGCGCCGCCGCCGAATTGCGGAGTGGCCCACGTATAGTCTCCCCGGCTCTGCGATTGAAGTCCCAAAAGCTCACCCTCGGAAAAATTCGTGAGCATCGTAAAATCGGAACCGGCTCGTTGCTTGTCGAACACCACGCGGGGCAGGTTCAGGAAGGAGCCGGCGGGCGCGGCAGTATCTTGCGTCAAAATGCTGGCGCCCTGATACCACTTGGCGGGAGAAGTGCGAAATGGGATGCGCTCCCGCTCTTTTCGCAGCCACTCCCCGCCCGTCTTCCAGGTACCCGTATAGGCGTACATCTTTATCGGCCCGAGATCGACCGCATCGCCTAGTTTACGGATCGGCAAGGGGCCCCCGCGCCCGCCCGTGGGAGACTCCGCGCGGTCGTACTCGGCCGGGCCCCCGAAGCTGCCCGCCGCCCGAAAACGCCGCGTATATCGCAGACCGATGTAAGGGCCTTGCTGCCCTCCCACGGTGCCCCCCTGGCGGAGAAACGGTATCGCGGGTGGCGGGAACGTGTTACCCACCACCTGCGTGCGCAGGGCCGCGCCGCCCGGCTCCGCCGCATAGTCGGCCATGTTCTGGTCGACCACCGCCAGCCCCCGTCCGCCGCCTTCTACGAGGAATACCGGGGAAGAGAGCCGGCCGGCATAAGAGTTTGTATAGTTGACATCGCCTAGGGGTTGCAGCACGCTGCCGCTGGTCTGAGCTGTGATAACCCGGTCTGCCTGAGGCCCGGCGAACCGGATACGAGAAAGAACGGGATAGTAGATATCCGCCTCGACTGCCTCATCACCGTTCCAGAACACCTGGCCGCGCCACGTGATCACATGGCCGTCGACCTCGACATCGAGAGCGGCAAAGAGCGGCTCGGATGCGTGCCGCAGATAGACCGTCAGTTTTCGCTCGGTATGGGTCTCGCGGATAATCCGGAAATCCTCCATACCGCAGGGGGTTTGCTTCTTCGCGCGCCGCAGGATTATGGTGAGGGGATTCCCGACAGGGCCCCCGCCGGGATGATCGGCGGCTACATCGGCGTGGAGCAGAGGTTTGTCGGATTCGCGTTGAATCTGCTTCAGGCTCAGGCGTTCGTCAGCGACCGCAAAAACGACTGAGACACCGGGCCCCCTCAGCAGGACCTCGGACGGAGCGGCGACCGCCAAAACGGCTCCGAAGAACCCAATGAAAACGGAAGTTATCGTCAATTTATCTCCGATCACCGCGAGCGGCCCGTAATCCTGCAGCCACCGGGAAGTCTACTCTACCGCTTCCGGGAAGCGTCAGTAAATTTACGGCTTACTAACGGTTACATCTCAAACTCAGGGAACCGGTCTTAGAACTGTGTCCGTGATGTCACGGTACGCTACCAGTTCAGGGTTCGCCGCCGCGCTGCCGATGCTCCTGGATCGGATCACTGCCTCAAAATATCGCGGTGGACCGTTCCTCCTCCAGCCCGACCGCTTCTCCAGCAGAGAACTGAACTTGTCATCAGTGAGCAGTTCGCCGGCAGCCTCGGTCGCCTCCATCGTTGTTCCTTCGATCAGCAAAACCTTTCCCGTGCCGGTCAGGTTCGGGAGCAGCGCCACGACGCTGTAGCCCTCGCCGACTGCACCCCGCATACTCACGAATCTTGAGGGCTCTCCAGGAAGGGGAACCTGGTTCCCAAAATACGCCGTCAGATCTTCCTCTGTTACACCGAAACGGAAGTTCATCCGGGCTTCGAAGAGTTCGACCCAGGGATTGGACCGGTGACTGCCGAGCAGGATCAGACTGTCCGCTTTCAGGTCGCGGAGCGTTAGGTCACGAGCGTACCGGACAGAGATTTCACCTGCTCCGGCGGCGGCGGATGACAGTTTCCTCGCCAGGTTAAGATCACCGAGGCTGGTGTACTGCCTGCCGGCGACGAGGCGCAGCGCTTCCTTCACGCGCTCGTCGCCCGTCGAGCCCGTCAGAGAAGACAGATAGTCGTGCCGGCTATAGTCCGCGAGCGAAACACGTTGGTGGGCCATGTCCTGCAGGAGGGCCAGGCAAGAGTCGGCAACCACCAGAACAGCCCGCCGGGAGGGGGTCATCAGCTGATTCCAAATGATGTTCGCCGGCACCGTAGCGGCGGCATCCCGGTTCGTGCGATTCTCGCGCCACATCCAACCGCAGGTAGCAATCGCGACCGCCAGCAACGCCCGTTGCATCCATGGACTTAGACGCTCCCAGCGCCCCACGGGCGCGGTCGCAATCATCGCTGCCGGCGGGAGCGGAGCGGCTGTTTGAGGAGCGCCCTCTGGCGGCGGCTGCGGCAGAGTCCGGTGCTCAAATAGGGGCACATAACATCCTTTGGGCAACACGATGACCAGGGGGTCCCTGATGCCGTCGGACGCGTAATAGTCGGCTAAGCGTTTCCGCAATTGCGACGCGGCGACGCGCACAATGTTGTCGTCCGTGACACCGTAGTTAGGGCGGCCGAACACCTCCCGCCCGATCTGCAGTTCGTGAATCTCGTCAAACCGGCCAGCCATGGCACGATCGCAGACGAAGAGCAGGAATTCCCTCAGCCTTGCCGACCGATTGAAATGAGGACTCGCAGCGACCTTTGACAGCATGGTCTGCACCTCGTCCCGTTCGCTGCTGCCGAAAGGCGCCGCGGAAGCCCGATACATAACCCCTCCTACCGCTAATTCACCGTAAATTCACGGCGTTCACTTAAACTTCAACGGTAGTATATAACATACCAGCGACCGGGGCTTGCGAAAGTCGGAGCTCCTGAAGTTCCTGAAGTGGCGGTTCGGAGAAATGAAAACTTTGCGGCTGCGGCTATTGTTTTTCGGGTTCTACTTACTTTCGGTGACATGCCTCTATCCAGGCGAGGTGTGGGGGCGGTTGATCGGTCGGGTGACCGACGCCAAGGGTCAGTCTGTGGCGCGCGCGATAGTGACCATTGCCCGGGAGCGCAATCTCCCCCTGGCCCGTGTAAGCACGAATGACTGCGGTGAATTCGAGTTTAGCGGAATCGTCCCCGGAGCCCATCGGCTGCGTGTCGCGGCGGACGGCTTTGGCGCCTTCGAGCAACGTCTCGTCACGAAGGGCTCTTCAACCTTGTCGGTGGGCATTATCGTATACGCGAATTAGGTCCGTACCCCCCTCTCAGGTATGCAACCCATTCTCCCTGGAAAATCATACGGCAGTTTCGCAAAACAGGGGCAGCGGTTCGCGCTCGCCGTGGCGCTCCTGGCCGTGAGCCTGCCTGCCGGTCCGCCGCGTTCTATTTGGGAAAGAGTCTATAGCGGCGCCCAATCGGAGCGCGGGCTGCGGGTCGCGATGCAGGAATGCGCCCGCTGTCACGGCCCCAACCTGGAAGGCGGGGAGGGAGGCCCGGCGCTGGCAGGTCCGGAGTTTCTGCGTCACTGGAAGGGCCGTTCGGTCGCCGCCTGGGTCGAGTATACGCATGCAAAAATGCCGGAGGATAACCCCGGCGGAGTTGCTCTTCAGGAGTGCATCGACGTTTTCGCGTGGATTCTGCACTTGAGCGGAGTACCCGCCGGCGCGGTCGAATTACCGCGCAGCACCGAGGCCTTGCGGGAAATTCGAATCGAGGCACACCCCGAATGATCCGGCTCACACGAAGGGAAATGACGGTGGCTGCTCTTTCAGCCGTCCTTTGGAGCGCTTTTACCGCGGCCGGGGCGATCGTCGCCTTCGCGCAACGCGGCTCCGGTGACGGCCAATGGCGGGAATATGGGTCGGACGCGGGAAGCACGCGATATTCGACGCTCGACCAGATTAATGAGAAAAATGTCAAAGACCTGAAGATTGCCTGGCGCTGGAAATCGCAGAATTTCGGGCGGCGGCCCGATTTCAATTGGGAAGTGACGCCGCTGATGATCCGCGGCGTGCTCT
>JBDTPR010000583.1:0-4653 GCA_039932635.1 Candidatus Solibacter sp. | reverse complement strand
GTTTGGCATAGGTGAAACCCTCATTCTGACCCGCCAATTTTAGGATGAAGGGCACAGTAGAACCTTGAGTCAACCGCCCGGCCGACGCCGGCGCCAACGCTGAGGAATCCCAGTGGTCAAGCCTCAGCGGATGATCGGACGTGATGAGAATCGTGCTGTCGTCCCACCGACCAATTCTTCCCAGCGCCAAGCGAATGTCCCTGACAGTTAGATCCACTAGTTTAAGATTGTCCAGGTAGGTCCTCGAGGGGCCGTTTGCGAATTCGCCGGTATTGGCGTCGAATTTTCCAGGCGGGTGAGGTATATCCCAATGTATGAAGACCAGGTTCAAACGTGGGTCCACGACGGAGCGGAGAGCCGCATCGCGAATCTGGCGATAGGTAGCGCCCACTAAGGATTCTTCCGAAACTGCATCGACCGGAAGATCGAGACCGAATCGCAGGGCAAGCGGAATTGTCCTGACCTGCCGTCGCGCGAACAGCGTCATCAATTGTCCGACAGACAACGGGTATTCCCACTCCTGAGGATGAAACTCCACATTGCAATGCCAGTCACAGGTGGTGGAGGAAAACAGCCGGCAATAGGGTAGATAGTTGCCGGCAATCCCGACATTGAAGCCCATGCTGAGCGCCTGCGAAAAGATGCTTGGCTGAGCCGTCAGTCGTTGGGCCGGTTGCTTGCGGTCGTAGGTCATCAGTAGTTCGTCGGACCCAGCCAACTCCTTATCCACAAACGTCTTCCCCGCCACAAGGGACGGCACCGACACAATCGTGTCCCGGTTGGGTGAAAAGGCGTCGCTCGCGTAGAATGATCCAGCGCGCCACCGGTCCAGTTCTGGTAATTCGAGATTGGCAGGCCTACGAGTAAAGCTCAGCGCCTCGTCCCATTCATCGAAAATGAACCACAGAAGGTGCGGGGCTCCCGCCGCTTGAGGCAGAAACTTCGCTAGGGGTTTCTCGATTGGCGGGTTCGTGTAGATGTCCCAGGAACACCTTGCCACCACTACCGGCATGATTGGTGACAGCAGCAAGAGAATCGCCGAGAGCGCCTTGCCAGCAAGGTGACCTTTTCTGGCTATCAGGAATATTCCGGCAGTGACGCAGGCGAGTACAAGCAAGATCCGTAATGGAAGGCTGGTCAGTTTGGGAAGCGAGGGTACTGTAGCCAGAATAGATTTCCGGAGGGCGTTCAGAGGAATGATCATGCCAACCAAAGCGCATCCCTTCAGAATGAGCTTCGATCTTCGATTTCCGAACCGGGTCACCAGGCAAATCGGAATCCATAGCAACAGGGCGAAGAGGAGAATATCGAAGCTCACCGCCATTAATTCCTGCTGCGAAAAAGGCTGTTTCCGAAAGAAACCCAGGTGGCGGTTCGACAAGTCCGTCCAAACGTTCACAAAGCACAGGTTGGCGTAAGAGACGCACAAGATCACCGCTTTCCAGAGGGAGTGCTCGGACACGGGCAGCGGTGGCGATTTGATCAGTCCTTCAGCAGATGCGGCCATCACTCGCTCCCTCCGCGCGTCCCGCAGCGTACTTCCCCCTCATTACATGAAGGCGGCCAATCTGCCGGTACTTGAGACTAAGATACCTCAACAACTTTTTGATTCCTGATATTACACTCAGCTCACCCGAACGTCGATACGATGTATTCTTGATCCGTCCTCAACAGGACAAATAGGCCGTACCCCGAGACTGGTACCACTGCGAGTTGTCATAATCGAAACTGATGGAGTCGGGGGAATTCCGCAAAAGTGTAGACCGTGCGATTGCCGCTGGCGATCCGCGGACCGCTGGGCACCTGTTGGCATCGGCATGGTCTTCAGAACCGGGGACTGCGCTGGCGGGTTTTGTGGCCTCGCGCTACGACCGCATCGCGCCCAGCCTCGACATGCCCCGCAAGCGGTTGGCGATCCTGCGGTCGTTCACCGTCGAACCGCTCGTGCCCTTGCTGAAATCCGGGGCGTACAGTGCCGGCATCGCACTCGACACCCAAATAGGCGAGTTCAACGCCTACGCGCAGGAACTTCTCGATGGCGAGAGTGCGCTCTACAAATTCACCCCCGACATCGTCATTCTCGCGGTCCAGACCCGCGATGTGGCGCCCGGTCTCTGGTGCGGCGAGTCTGCCGGCGAAGGCGTGGTGGAACGCTATGCCGGATGGCTTGCCGCGTTTCGCCGCCACTCGAATGCCGCCCTGATTGTCCACTCGCTCGAAGTCCCCGCGACGCCCGCCGGCGGCATCCTGGATGCGCAGCGCGCCGCCAATCAAGCCGCCGCCGTGCAGCACGTCAACATGGCGCTTCGCGATCTGGCCGCTGAGCATCGCGGCGTCTACATCCTGGATTACGATGCGCTGGTGGCTCGGCACGGGCGCGCGCGCTGGGGCGATGCGCGAAAATGGCTCACCGTCCGTCTTCCCATCGCGTCGGAAAACCTGCCCCATTTGGCCGCGGAATGGCTTCGTTTTATCCATCCGCTGGCCGGCAAAGTCGCCAAATGCGTCGCCGTGGATCTCGACAATACCCTGTGGGGCGGCGTCATCGGCGAGGACGGCATGGCCGGCATTCGCCTTGGTGCGGAGTATCCCGGGGCGGCCTTCCAGGAGTTGCAGCGCGCCTTGCTGGAGTTGAAGCGGCGCGGCATTCTGCTGGCAGTCTGCAGCAAAAACAATCCAGCGGATGCCTTGGAAGCGCTGTCCGGCCATCCCGGGATGCTGCTCCAGCCCGCCGATTTTGCCGCCCTCCGTATCAATTGGAATGACAAGGCGGGAAATCTGCGCGAGATCGCCGCCGAACTCAACATCGGTCTCGACACCGTGGCCTTCCTGGACGACAATCCCGTGGAGCGCCAGCACGTGCGCGAGCAGGCGCCCGAAGCCATCGTGCTCGCCCTGCCCGAGGATCCCATGGGCTACGCGGATGCGGTGCGCGCCTGTCCATGGTTCGAGCGCCTTACCCTGAGCGAAGAAGACTTGAAGCGCGGCGAATACTACGCGGCACAGCGCGAGCGCGCCCACCTGGAAAGCACCGTCACCTCAAAAGAAGATTTCTACCGCTCGCTCGAACAGGTGGCGGAACTCGCCACCGTCAATCCGCAGACTCTGGCGCGAGTCGCCCAGTTGACACAGAAAACCAACCAGTTCAACGTGACCACGCGGCGCTACTCCGAGCAGGAGATCGACGATCTGGCCGCTCTGCCGAATGCTCGTGTGTGGAGCCTGCGTGTGAAGGACCGCTATGCCGACAATGGCCTGGTGGCCGTAGCCATCACGCGTCTGGAAGGCGAGGTATGCGAAATCGACACCTTCCTGATGAGTTGCCGCGTCATCGGGCGGACTGTCGAAACGGCGCTGTTGGCGGCCCTGGCAGCCGATGCCAGCGAACGCGGCGCCGGCCTGCTACAAGGTTGGTTTCTGCCCACGAAGAAGAACGCGCCGGCCGCGGAGTTCTACCGCGACCATGGCTTCACATCCGTCGAGCAGAACGGCTCTGGCGTGCTCTGGAGCCTGAATTTGAGGTCTACCGAACTTAAAGTTCCAGAGTGGATCGAGCTTCGGCCAATATAAGCCCGCTCGCCTCTACCGCGTCGCGGCACACCAGGTCGGCGGCAACTTCCTGCGTCGCGCCATAGCCCGTGAGTACGAGCACGGTGCGAGTACCGGCGCGGCGCCCGCACTCGACGTCCACCACCTTGTCGCCCACGAAATAGGACGCGGCCAGATCGATGTGGTGCACCGCGGCCGCGGCCAGCACCAAGCCGGGCGAGGGCTTGCGGCAGGCGGACGGCACGCCGGGCACATCCGGGCAGTAGTAGGTCGCGTCGAGCGCCAACACGATGCGATTGCGCTTCACCTGCGTCGGGAACTTCGTGCGCTCGCACGCGGCCCAGCCATCCTCGAGGTAGCTCACCGTGCCATCGCCGGCGAACTCGAGCGGCACGACGCCGTAGCTGCCGATCGTCGCCTCGTAGATCTTGCGCAGGCGCGGGCCGTCGGCGACGAACACCTGATAGACGTTGGCGGGATCCTCTTCATCTGCGGTGGGGATCGCCACGACGAGCGCGCGTGGATGCTTCGCGTGGCCGAAGCGCACGACCTCCAGCTTCGCTTGCTCGCCGAAGAAGTAGCCGCCCGAGGTCGGTAGGTTCGCGGTGCCACCGTCGACGACTACGACCGCGATCCGATCGCGGGCGGCGAGAGTTGATATGCTCGTGCGATGGTAGGCCGACGGCTGCTGGAGGACGGAAACGCGGTGCGCGATCACTTCGCGGACGCTGCCTCTGCGCGCCGTCGCGCCGTGCTGCGCGAGACGGTCGCGGCGTTCGAGCGCTCGGATCGCTACCACGCATGCGCGGCGGAGAACCTCGCGCGTTGGCGGGCGGGGCGGGCAGGGGTGGCGTCGCCGGCGATCGTGGTGTTGCCGGGTGACTGGGGCGAGGTGACGCGCACGCTCACGCGCGCGCACGGCGAGTGCTTCGCGGTGCTCAACATGGCGAACGCGTACAAGCCCGGTGGGGCGTACGTCGAGGGGGCGATCGCGCAGGAAGAGAACATGTTCCGCCGCACCGATTGCCACTTTCGCATTGGTGACCACGAGTATGACGAGGCCCGCGATCGCTATCGCCGAGCGACGACCCGCTTGCTGTCGGC
>JBDTPR010000582.1:0-4654 GCA_039932635.1 Candidatus Solibacter sp. | reverse complement strand
ACGCCCCACGGGTCGATCTTGGTGTGACACTGCCTGCATGCGGTCACGTTGCGGTGCTCCTCGAGGCGTTGGCGCAAGGTTAGCCCCGCGGTAGCCTCCTTGAGCGCCGGTACGTTCGGGGGCGGGTCGGCCGGAGGTTCAGCGATGATCTTGCGAGCCAGCCAGGCGCCGCGCTTCACGGGATTGGATTCGCGCCCGTCGGAAAGGCCGGCCAGGATGGCGGGCTGGGTGAGCAGTCCGCCCAGGTCGGGGCGGCCGTGCGGGATGGCGATAAAGGCGAAACCGTTATCGGTTTTCTCGCCGAGGTCGTAGTAGTTGGCCACGGCTTCGTTGGCCATCACGAAATCCGATTCGATCAGATTGCGGGCCGGGAGGTTGCGTTGTACCAGGTACTTCAGAAATTCCACGGGCTCTTGCTTAAGCTGCGCACGCGCGTTCGTGGTGAGTTTGGGGAATTTCTTGCGATCCACTTCCAGCACCTGGAACTTGTCCAGACTCAGCCATTGCGAGGCGAATTCGTTGGCGAAGCGCGAAAAGCGCGCATCGTCGATCATGCGCTCCACTTCGCTGTCCAGTTGCTTGCGAAGAGTTCCGCCGGCGGCCAGTTGCAGCGCCTTGCGGTCGGGCGGTCCATTCCAAAGGAAGTAGGAGAGCTTGGAGGCCAGCTCGTAACCGTCCAGCGGTTCGGGCGCGGGCGACGCGCTGGTCTCCACCAGAAACAGGAACTGAGGCGAGGTAAGCACCACCAGGAGAGCTTCCTTGACACTGTTGACGAACGTTCCGCCCGCGATGGTCGATTTCTGATAGACCGCCATGAGTGACGACTCTTCGGCGGCGGTGATCGGGCGTCGATAAGCGCGCGTGGCGAAATCGTGGATGACCTTGCGCGCATAGGCGGGAAGGTCGGTCTTACGGTCGAAATCGACGAAGATGTTGCGGTGCGCCGCGGGCGGCCACTGCGTGTAGTAGGGCCCTTCGAATTCCACCGAGCGGACCACGAGACGCGGCATATCGCGCCCATCGGTGTACTCACTACGCACGCCGATTTCGTGGACCCCGGCGAGGTAGTTGACGTTGTCCTTCTCCACTTCGGGGGCGGGGAAGTTGCGCATCGTGCCTTCGAACACGTACTTGGCCAACTTGTCTGAAGTCACGGTCTGCGGCAAACCCACGGGGGCGAAGGTGCTGCCGCAATCGCGGCGCAGACCGATGTGGACACCGACGCGCGGCAGACGTTTCTCAAAGGCGAGGAAGCGCGTCGCAAGCTCGTGATTCCCGGTGAGCGGCGTCAGCACGACGCGGTCCACATCGCGCAGCCCGGTGGTCTGCGCGAAGGCTTCCAGCGAGCCGGCGTCCAGCCTTACGACGACGAACGCGGGCTGCTGGAGTGTGCCGGAGAACTGGCGATCGCCGAGCCTCAGCGTAATCACATCCTGGCGCCGGCCCGGTCCGCGCGGCGGCGTGGGGGGAGCCTGCACGTATTGCTTGCCGGGCAATACCAGGCCAAGAATCTCCGCCTCCTCAAGGGCGCGCCGGTAAATCCGCACTTCGTCCAACTCGCCGAGGAAGGGCGGCGCCACCCCGATGCGCCCGAAGCGCAGGTCGAATTTCGAATTGTCCAGGTTTGAGGGTCCGATGGTGCCGCGCGCGACCAGGACGCCGTTGACGTACATACGCGTACCGCGTCCAGCGCGCGACTCACGCTTCACAGCCACGGCGACATGCTGCCAGGTGTTGGCTCGAATGACCCCGGGAGGAGAGGAAATCGCGCCGTTGGACTGGTTGTCCGGGTCGATAGTCTGCAGGCGCAGCGTGCCGCGGTTATCGGTCAGGTCGAGGAACCAGCCATGCTTGTCGTCGCCACCGAGGGCAATCAGGGGGGCCTTATGCAGTTGCCCGGGGTGAATCCACGCGGCGACCGTGAAATCGCCTTCGCCAACGTTCATGGCGTCGGAGCGGGGAATGGTGAGGGAGTCGGCGCCGGTGGTTAAAGACACCGCTTTGCCAAAGGGAGAGGCGACGAACGCGGCGGCGCCCTGCAGGCCGGCGGACGGTTCGCCATTCATGGGCCACGATCCAGCCAGGCCTTGGTCGAGACGAGACACATCGGGAGCGGGAGGAGGCGGGGCGGCTTCTTGCGGATAGATGTCCACCTGATATAAGCCCGCTTTAGGTACGGTCAGGTTACGGGGTGTAGCGCCATCGCGGGCAACGATGCTGTCGGGCGCGTTAAGTGGCGCCGCACCGGAATCGAGTAACATGCCGTCGTTATACTTCGCGGCAGTGATCGTAATGCGGAAAGGTCCGAAATCCGGCAACTCGCGGAGCGAGATCTTGAAATTGGCCTTCGGGCCGTAAGTGCTGTCGCCGGCCACTTCGAAATTCTCATCGTTCGGAATCGCGGGGCGCAGCACCAGGCCTTGCGGCACTGTGCTGTAGGCTTCGCCTTTGGGGTAGCCGCCGCTGCCGCGCATGTCGGCGAACACGGCGTGATAGATGCTGTCGTACTCGCGCCAGCCGCGCACCGTGTCGTTGCCCTGATAGCCCTCGATGAAGCGATACTTCGTGCGCATGAAGAACGGCTCGAAGGGGAACGGCTTGGTGGGGACCAGTTGCGTGACCAGCACGTCCGCGTTGTTGAGTAGCGCGCTGCCGGCGCCCAGGACGAGCTTTTCTTTGATCGGATCGGGATTCACGCCCTCGCCGAGATCCACCCGGAAGTTCTGGATCGCAGGCTTGGACTTCGGATCTACAATCGCGCGGTGCAACGCCTCCTCGGCGATCTCGAAATAGGATTCGGTCAGCACGGGCGAGAGTTGCAGTGTGTCCTTGTTGTTGAGGAACCCGTCCTTGGAGACGGCGTCGGGGGGCAGTCCGACGGTGAGGTCGTCATCCAGCTTGAGCAGTTCGCGCAGCGTGTTCTTGTACTGCGAGACGGTGAGGCGGCGCACCATGCCATTCTTCGGAGGCACGCGCAGACGGGCGGCCTCGAGCGCCTTGGTGATCCACTCGACGGTCTGCTGACGCTCGGCCGCGGTGGGTTGCGGCAGGCCTTTGGGCGGCATGCTGCCATCGCGTACGCGGCGGCGTATGGCTTCCCACGCCTGCAGATGCCGGTCTTCGAGTTTGGCATCGAGTTGGTCCACGCGAATGCCGGCGGTGCTGAGATCGGAATTATGGCAGGAGACGCAATTCTGCGTGAAGAAGGGTTTGACGATTTTCTCGAAGGAAGGTTCGAGCGCCTTGAGGCCGCTGTCGGCGTCCGCCTGCGCTGCCAGAAAGCGCGCTGTCGCTGCAACCCCAAGGAGGGAGAGCAGCGTGAGAGCGTGCCGGGAAGGTGGACGAAGCCAGCGATTCCTGCGTTTCATACTCTGAGTGTTAGAAGTAGTCTACTATAACGCTAACTCTCGTGGGTGACCCCGGGTGCGTAAATCAGCGTAAAGTGGTGAGACACTCAGGAAATGGTCAGCGCCGCCCGATGAGTTTCAATCCACGACACTGGGCCTCCTGGATTCCGCGGGACCCCTCGCTGCGCAAGCCGAATCACTATGCCGATATGGCGCGGGTCGCCTGGCAGAACCGCGGCGAACTCTCCTACGCCTGGCGGATTCTGAATCACGGCGTGTGCGACGGGTGCGCGCTGGGCACCGCCGGGCTGAAGGATTGGACCATCGAAGGCGTCCATCTGTGCATGGTGCGTCTGGAATTGATGCGTCTGAATACCGCGCCCGCGTTGGATCCCGCACGGCTGGCGGATGTCGCCTCGCTCACCGGGCTTTCGTCGGCGGAATTGCGCGCGCTGGGTCGCTTGCCGGAACCGATGCTCCGCCGGCGCGGTGAGCCTGGCTTTCGCGTTGTCTCGTGGGAAGAGGCGTATGCGACGGCCGCCGCTCAGATCCGCGCGACCGATCCGCAGCGCTTCGCCGTGTACCTGACGTCGCGCGGCATTTTGAACGAGCACTACTATGCGGCGCAAAAGGCGGCGCGTGCCATGGGCACGAATCACGTCGATAACTCGGCGCGGCTTTGCCATGCGGCTTCCACCGCGGCGATGAAGAAGACGCTGGGCTATGGCGCCTCGACGTGCTCGTACACCGATTGGGTGGGCAGCGACCTCATCGTATTCTTCGGGTCGAACACGCCGAACAATCAGCCGGTCACCACCAAATACCTCTACTACGCGCGGCAACAGGGGACGCGTATCGCGGTGGTCAATCCTTACCGCGAGCCGGGACTGGCCCAGTATTACGTGCCTTCGGTGGCGGAGTCGGCCGTCTTCGGCACGAAACTGGCCGACGACTGGTACGGCGTGAATACCGGCGGCGACCTGGCATTTCTCACCGGCGTCTTCCGCGTGCTGGTGGAGGAAGGCTGGACGGATCGCGACTTCATCGGGCGTTCCACCGAGGGCTTTGACGAGGCGGCGGACGCCGCGCAGTCACAGGCGTGGGAGCAACTGGAGGCGAACAGCGGCGCGACGCGCGCGGACATGCGGCGCTTTGCGGAGATGCTGCACCGTGCGCGCCACGGCATCTTCGTGTGGTCGATGGGGCTGACGCAGCACGTGCACGGTGTCGACACGGTGCGCGCGTTGATCAATGTGGCGCTGGCGCTCGGCTGGGTCGGGCGGCCGTATGCCGGTGTGATGCCGATA
>JBDTPR010000581.1:0-4663 GCA_039932635.1 Candidatus Solibacter sp. | reverse complement strand
GAAGTTGCCGTGCGCCAGATTGCTGAGCGACTGGCCATAGCCGCCGTTGAAGAGCGCCGGAATGCTGGCTCCGGGGAAGAGTTGCCCGAGCAGACCGCCGGGGGGCACCACGGTGCCGGCGAGTCCCGCGGCGGTGAGATTGGCGAAGGCGTCGATGCGCGGGCGGGCGGACTCGCGGGCGAGGCGCGCGTTGAGCGTGTTGATGTCCACGGCGATGGCCGTCTCGGCGAGTTCCGGGCGAGTGGCGAGCGCCTGTTTGATGGCATCGTCAAGCGCCGGAACGGGAGCGTTCATGTCCACGGGAGTCTCCGGCACCAGGGCGGAGTTCCACATGATGTCGGAACGATTGGGGAGCATCAGCGACTTCAGGTTGTTCTCCGCGGTGGTGAGGAACTGTTGGGCGATGAAGAGATTCTGCTGGAAGATGGCGGACTGGGTCTGCGCTGCCACCACATCGACGGGCGCGAGAATGCCCTGTTCCGCCTGACGCCGATTGCTCTCGTACTGGCGTTCGGCGAGGGTTACGGCCTCCGTCTGCACGCGCAAAGCATCGTAGGCATAGTAGAGTTCCCAATATGCCTCTATGGCCTGGGTAACGACCTCGGTCACGCGCTGGCGAAGTTGCTGCGCGCTGAGTTGCTGGTTCTTACGCGCCACCTGAATGCGGTGGCGATTTTCGTCGAAGCGCAGTCCGCGCCACAGGGGCTGCGTGAGGGCGAGTTGCAGCGCCGTGGGGAACTGGGGGTTCAGCGTGTTGAAGGCGCTGTCCGTGGACTGGCGCGAGTTGACGAAGTTGAGGCCATAGGTGCCGCCGGTGGGACTGAGGCCGGTCACGTTGGGTGAGACGTTGAACTCGGTGTTGGTGAGCTTGCCGCTGGCCGTGCCGCCGATCAAAGAGGCGACGGGCGTGACCGCCCTGGTGCGGAACGCCTTCAATCCGGCGACGGGGTCGTAGACGCCCTGTGCGCCATGGATGGAGTAGCCCGCCTCCTCGAGTTGGATGCGCGAGATGTTGAGGTCCGGATCGTTAATGAGGACGCGCTCGATCACCTCGGGAAGGCGCAGCGGGATGGTGGTGACGATGCCGATTCGCGGTTTGACTTCGATGGTCTTGAGCGGCTGCAACTGGATAGAGGTCGGCGCAGTCTGCCCGAACAGCGAACCGAGCATGGAGCCGATCAGCGCGGTGGAGACGACCGCGGTCTTCTTGAAGCGGCGTCCGATCCACGAGAAGAAGCGGGCCACGCGGCCGCTGGAGAAGGTCTCGGCGAGATCTTCGAAGAGCGAGTAGAAGACCGGGACGGCCAGCAGCGTGAGCAGCAGGCAGAGCGACTGGCCGCCCACCACGAGCACACCGATGGAGCGGTTGGTGGCGGCGCCAGTGCCCCGCGAGATGACCAGCGGAGCCATGCCGGCGACCAGCGCGATGGTGGTCATCAGAATGGGACGCAGGCGGTCGCGGTTGGCCTGGATGATGGCGTCGTAGCGATCCATGCCGGCTTCACGCAGGCCATTGGTGTGATCAATTTGAAGAATGGCGTTCTTCTTGACGATGCCAAACAGCAGCAGCAGCCCGAGACCGGAGAAGATGTTCACGGTTTGGCCCGCGATCAGCAGCGAGAGAATGCCGAACGGGACGGCAAGCGGGAGCGTGATAAGAATCGTGATGGGGTGGATGAAGCTTTCGAACTGCGCGGCTAGCACGATGTACATAAAGATGAAAGTGAGCGAGAAGGCAAGCACGAAGTAGTAGCCGGTGCGGCCCAACTCCTTGGAAGTGCCGGCAAGTCCGCCGCGGTAGCCCGATTCCATATTCAGTTTTGCGGTTTCGTCGTTGAGTTGCTGGATAACGGCGGCCTGCGAGCCACCGGGCGCTATGTTGGCGGTGACCGTGACCTGGCGCTGGCGTCCGATGCGGTTGATGGAGGAAGGTCCGGTGCCCGGCGCGATACGCACGACGTTATCGAGGCCGACCGAACGCAGCTTCTGGGAGGGCACGGTCATTTTGGCGAGGCCTTCCACGCCGCCGCGGAACTGTTCCTGGGCGCGCACGACGACATCGTACTGATCGTCGCCGGCATTGAAGGTGGAGGCTTTCTGTCCGGCCACGAGGCTATTCAGCGCCATCTCGATATCCATCACGCTGACGCCGAGATCGGCGGCGCGGGGACGGTCGATTTCGAGGCGCACTTCCGGCTTGCCGCTGCGCAGCGTGGTGTCGGTATCGACCAGCGCGGGATTGGCGCGCATTTTGGCGAGCAGGGCCTGGGAATAGGTGGTGAGCTTGTTAAGGTCGGGGCCCTGAATAAAGTACTGGATTTCCGCGTTGCTTTGATTACCGCCCACGGAGCTGACCAGTTCGACGCCGGTGTGGATTTCCTTGGGGTACTTCTGCATGAGCTCACGGGTGCGCTGCATGAGTTGCTGCTGGGTGATGGTGCGCTGATCGATATCGGTGAGCTTGACGTAAATGGCGGCGTTATTGACGCTCTTGTCCGCGCTGCCGCCCGCGGTCATGAGCGTGTGAGCCACGCCGGGGAGTCCGCGAACATCCTGCGCAACGCGCTCGGCGAGGTTGGTAGTGGCGGCGATGGAGGTGCCTTCGGGAGTGCGGATCAGGACGTTGTATTGCGATTGATCGTCCTGCGGCAGGAAGTTCTTGCCGACGAACATGAACAGCGGCACGATGGAGAGAATCACCATTACGCTGGCAGCGACCACCACGCCGCGGTGCGCCATGCTCCAGACCAGCATGCGCGTGTAGTAGATATCGATGTACTTGAAGATGAAGGAATCTTTCGAAGAGTGGTGGCCGGCCGATTTGGGCTCGGGGCGCTTGATGAAGCGCGAGCAGAGCATCGGCGTCAGGGTGAAGGATACCAGCAGCGAAACCGCGATGGCGAAGGCCGACGTGAAGCCGAAGGAACTCATGAAGCGTCCCACGATGCCGCCCATGAAACCCACCGGCAGGAAGACGGCGAGCAGGCTCAAGGTGGTTGCCATGACGGCGAGTCCGATTTCCTTGGTGCCCTGAATGGCCGCCTGGAAGGGCGGCATATTCTTCTCTTCGATGAAGCGGTAGACGTTCTCCAGCACGATGATGGCGTCGTCGATCACGATGCCGACCATGAGGGTCAGCGCCAGCATGGTGATCTGATTGAGCGTGAAACCCATCGCCGCCATGAGGGCGAAGGTGGAGATGATCGACGTGGGAATCGCGATGGCGGCGATCAGCGTAGTGCGGATGTTGGCCAGGAAAAGGAAGATGATGATGGCCGCGAAGAAGCTGCCTTCGATGAGGTGCTTCTTGATGTTCTCAACGGCCGCCTTGATGAAGACGGACTGATCGCTGATCACCTGGGCTTTGATATCGGGCGGCAGGCCGGCGGAGATTTCCTTGAGGCGCGCTTTGACTTCGTCCGAGGTGGCGACAGTATTGACGCCGCTCTGCTTGGCGACGATCAGGGTGACGGCCGGCACGCCATCCAGGCGCGCGGCGGAACGCGGTTCCTGGTAGCTATCGGTGGCGACGCCGATGTCGGAGACTTTAACCACATAGCCGTTGCGGGTAGCGACGGTGATCTGGTTGAACTGCGCGGCGTCCACGATACGGCCGGTAGTGCGCACGGTGAGTTCGCGGGCGCCGGCATTGAGGTTACCGCCGGGGAGTTCGAGGTTCTGCGCTCTGAGGGCGTTGAAGACGTCGTTGACGGTGAGGCTGTAGGAGCGCAGGCGGTCGGGATCCACATCGACGTGGATCTCGCGGCGCGCGCCGCCGACGATGGTGATCTGGCCGACGCCGCGTGCGTTTTCGAGCTTCTGCTTGATCTGCTTATCGGCGATCAGGGTGACGTCGCGCAAGGAGCGGTTGGCGGAGACGGCGATCTGGAGAATGGGTGCGGCGTCGGGATCGAACTTTTGCACGATGGGCGCCTTGGCGGTTTCGGGCAATTGCGGAACGATCAGGTTGACCTTGTTCTGGACTTCCTGCGCGGCGACGTCGCCGTTCTTGGAGAGTTCGAACTGTATGGTGACCAGCGACTGGCCTTCGGACGAGACGGAGCGCACCTCATCGATCTGACTGATGGTGTTGACGGCGTCTTCCACCTTCTTGGAAATCTCGGTTTCAACCTCCTCGGGCGAGGCGCCGGGGTTGGCGATGATGACGACTACGGTGGGAATGTCCACCTTGGGGAAGAGATCGACGCCGAGGGTGAAATAGGAAAAGATGCCGACCACCACCAGCGACAGAATCAGCATGGTGGCGAAGACAGGCCGGCGGACGCAAAGCTGTGCGAGTGTATGCATGGGTTATCGAACCTGTACCGGGGCGCCGTCGAAGAGATCGTGCTGCGCGCTGACGGCCACGGTTTCATTGCCGGCAAGTCCGTTGACGACGCGGATCTGATCGCCCTCGGCTTCACCCGGGACCACGACGCGAAGTCGGGCGATGTTGTTTTCGATGGTGAAGAGCTGGAAAGAATCGGTGGTCTTATCGCGGATGACGGCGGTTCGCGGCACGAAGATAGCGCTTTCGCCGCCGGGGAGGATGACACGCGCATTGGCGAACATGCCGGGGCGGAGTTCGCCCTTGGGATTGTCGAAGCGGGCTTCCAGAATGAAGACGCGCGAATTGGGGTCCACCGACGGGTTGACGGCGGTG
>JBDTPR010000580.1:0-4668 GCA_039932635.1 Candidatus Solibacter sp. | reverse complement strand
GCAGCATTACGGATTCATGGTGCTGTACAAGGTGAAGAACGGCGACCTGGAAAAGCGCGATCAGGTTTTGGATCGCGTATTCCTGGGCGTGATGATGATCTTCCCGCCGTTCCACCGCTTCTTCATTCATCATCCCGAGGAGTTGGGAATTAAGCTGGCGTTTCCGGCGGCGGAGCCTTACCTGTGGGTGCTGGTGGCGGCGGTGTCTGTAATTTGGGCGGCGCGGCAGATGGGGCGCTGGCGCAGGAATGTGCCGAAGTACCTGTTGCTGGGCGCAATCATTCCCCTGCACTGGCTGACGTTTGCGTATATGAGTTGGCAGGCGGCGGTGCCCACGGTGACCATCGTGCACAACCTGCAGTATCACGCGCTGGTGTGGTTCCACAATCGCAACCGGTATGCCGGGCGGACGATGCTGAGCCGCAGCCTGGGGGCGTATGTGGCTGCGGCGCTGTTGTTCAGCGCGCTCTACCGGATTCCGGGGTTCCAATTGGGGCAGGTGTCCGACCTGGCGTTTGGATTCTTCTGCGGCTTCGGGCTGACGCACTATTATCTGGATAGCCGGATCTGGCGCGTGCGCCACGATCCGGGGCTGCGGGAAGCACTGCAGATGGCATAGGTCGAGGGAAGCCCCAGCCTGGCGGCGCGGGACGCCCCGTCCCTCTCTTGTACAAGGGCGTCAACCCAGTCGTACTACTTATCGTGAACGTCTTCGAGGTAGGTGTAGCCGTGCAGGCCTTCCTCGTAGAAGCGCAGCAGCGCGCCGCTCTCTTCGTAGGTCAGCCGGCCTTCACGTAACGCGGCCTCGACATCGCGGCGGAGTTGCATCACCAGCGCATCCGACGAGAATTGCACGTAATTCAGCACTTCGCGGACGGTATCGCCCTTGATCACCGAATCCAGCATCACTTCGCCCGTAGGCCCCAGGCGCACGTGGACGGCATTCGTATCGCCGAACAGATTGTGCATGTCGCCGAGGATTTCCTGGTAAGCGCCCAGCAGAAAAGCGCCCAGGTAATAGTCGCCTCCCTCGAAGCTGTGTAGTTGCAGTGTTCGTTTGACGTCGCGGCGGTCGATGAACGCGTCCACCTTGCCGTCGGAATCGCACGTAATGTCGCCGAGCACCGCTGGGCGCGTGGGCTGCTCTTCCAGCCGGTGGATCGGCATGATCGGAAAGAGCTGTTTGATCGCCCAGCTATCGGGCATGCTCTGGAATAGCGAGAAGTTGCAGAAATACGTATCCGAAAGCATCGCGTCGATGCCCTCGAGCTCTTCCGGGAAGTAATCGAGTTCCCCGGCCAGTCGCTGGATCTTGCGCGAGATCGCCCAGTAGAGATTCTCCGCAATGCAACGCTGCTCCAGCGACAGATAGCCGAGGCTGAAGAGGTTGAGCGCCTGATCGAGCGCCTGTTGCGCATCGTGATAGCTTTCGAGGAGATTCTTGGCTGTCAACCCGCGATAGGTCTCGGCCAGGTCGATGAGCGGCTGTTCGGCATCCGCCGGAGGATCGGCCGGCACATCCGCCTCGCCCATTCCCGCCACGCCGAGTACGTTGAAAACCAACACGCTGTGGTACGCCGCTATCGCGCGGCCGCTTTCCGTAATGATCGTCGGATGCGGCACCTCAACCTCATCGCACACGTTCTGCACGTGATAGATGATGTCGTTGGCGTACTCCTGCAAGGTGTAGTTGACGCTCGATTCGAAGTCGGTCTGCGAACCGTCGTAATCGATTCCCAGGCCGCCGCCCACGTCAAGGAACTTGAGTCCGGCGCCGGCGCGCGCCAGGTCCACGTACACGCGCACGGCTTCGTTCACCGCGCCCTTGATCTGGCGGATGTTGGTGATCTGGCTACCCAGGTGGAAGTGCAGCAGGTTGAGGCAGTCCGCCATCCCCAGGTCCTTCAATTCCTGGAGGGCACGCACGGCTTCGGTAGCCGAAAGGCCGAATTTCGAACGGTAGCCGCCCGAGGACTTCCAGCGCCCCGAACCGCGGCTGGCTAGTTTGACGCGCAGGCCGATGGCCGGACGCACGCCCACTCGCTGGCTGTACTTAAGGATGAGGTGGAGTTCTGTGTACTTTTCCACCACCGGGATGATCTTGCGGCCCATCTTCTGGGCAAGCATGGCCATCTCGATGTATTCATCATCTTTAAAGCCGTTGCAGATGATCGGGGTTTCGTTGTCGGCGAGGGCCATCACGGCCATCAGTTCCGGCTTGGATCCGGCTTCCAATCCGAACTTGAACGGTTTACCGAATTCCAGAACCTCCTCGACCACCTGGCGCTGCTGGTTGACCTTGATCGGGTAAACGCAGCAATAACCGCCCTGGTACTTATGCTCGTTGATGGCGGTCTCAAAGGCGCTGTGGATTTCGCCCAACCGGTGCTTCAAAATGTCGGCGAAGCGAATCAGGAGGGGCAGATTGATGCCTCGAAGCACCAGGGTATCGACCAATTGTTTCAAGTCGATAGAGCGAGCCATGTCCTTTTCCGGGTGAACCAGCACATGGCCGTTCTCGCCCACGGCAAAATAGCCCTTGCCCCAGCTAGCGACGTCGTAGAGGTCGCTGGCGGATTGAGCGGTCCATCGTTCTGTCGGCTCCATCACGAGCGAACCTTTGCGGCCATTTCTATCCAACGTGGTGCGTCTCCTTAGACCTTCAGTTTCCTTAAAAATGCCGGATAGGGCAAGAACAAATTGATGACGAAGGATTTACAGGCAAATCCCGGCCGCCGGAAGTGGGCAAAATCACCGCCGTAAAACTCCACACCGAATGATATAGGTGATGTAGTACCCAAATCCGGGACTGCTCCGGTACCGCTGTAAACCTTAGGCACTATTCCCGGCCGAAACAAGTCCAGCATACTTAATCCCAGTGGCGGAGATCTTGACCACCGCCAAAAATCGGAGAGACTAAAGATGTTTATGACTAGCCAGTACGCGCTGCTCTCGTTGGTGTACATGATCAGCTTCATATTGGTCTTCGACCGCATGCGGAACAAGCACAAACTGAGCGAGTGGCTGTGCGGCGCCAACCTGTTAAAAAGTGACGAGCTAAACCGCATTCGGGCCATCTGGACGGCCTGCCAGGAATAGTCTGCTGCCCGCCAAACTGAGCTGATCATTCGGCTTAAAGGAATCCAAGGAGACCGAAGCACGCGGCACTTCGCGCTGGCCGGTCTCTTTTTTGCGCTCCCACCGCCATCCTTTCGCACGCTTTTCGCACCCGTTCGCCCTGTCTGTGCATCCATTAGATGAGTAATCTTGACTATAAAGTATAGATTGCGGAAAATGGGTAGGAGCAACAGTTTAGGAGCACAACCCGGTGAGCGATTCCACCAACACAATTGAAACATTTGCGAATCAGGAATATAAGTGGGGCTTCGTCACCGATATCGAAGCCGATGCCATCCCTCGCGGCCTGAGCGAGGATGTGGTCCGCCTGATTTCAGCCAAAAAGAATGAGCCCGAGTGGCTTCTGGAATGGCGGCTGAAAGCCTACCGCCACTGGCTGACGATGAAAGAGCCCGAATGGGCCAACGTCAACTTCCCCAAGATCGACTATCAAAACATCATTTACTATTCGTCCCCCAAGGCGAAGGGCGACGGCCCCAAGAGCCTGGACGAGGTGGACCCGGAACTGCTTAAGACCTACGAAAAGCTCGGCATTCCCCTGCACGAACGCGCCGCCCTGGCTGGAGTCGCGGTGGACGCGGTGTTCGACAGCGTCTCGGTGGCCACCACCTTTAAAGCCAAGCTCCACGAGGTCGGCATCATCTTCGGCTCCTTCTCGGAAGCCGTGAAAGAGCATCCCGAGCTGGTGAAGAAGTACCTGGGCTCCGTGGTTCCGGCGAGCGACAATTTCTACGCCGCCTTGAATTCCGCGGTCTTCAGCGACGGCAGCTTCTGCTACATCCCCAAGGGCGTCAAGTGCCCGATGGAACTCTCCACCTATTTCCGCATCAATGCGAAAGACACCGGGCAGTTCGAGCGCACCCTGATCGTGGCCGACGACGGCGCGACGGTGAGCTATCTGGAAGGCTGCACCGCGCCGATGCGCGACACCAACCAACTTCACGCCGCGGTGGTCGAACTGGTCGCGTTGGATAACGCCTCGATCAAATACTCCACGGTGCAGAACTGGTATCCCGGCGATAAGGATGGCAAGGGCGGAATCTACAACTTCGTGACCAAGCGCGGCGCCTGCCGCGGGGTCAATTCCAAGATTTCCTGGACCCAGGTGGAAACCGGCTCCGCCATCACCTGGAAATATCCGAGCTGTCTCTTGATCGGCGACAACTCGGTGGGCGAGTTTTACAGCGTGGCGCTGACCAACAACTGGCAGCAGGCCGATACCGGCACCAAGATGATCCACATCGGGAAGAACACCACTTCCACCATCGTCAGCAAGGGCATCTCGGCGGGTCACGGACAGAACACCTACCGCGGCGGCGTCAAGATCTTGCAATCGGCCACTGGAGCGCGCAACTACTCGCAGTGCGATTCGCTGCTGCTGGGCGATAAGTGCGGTGCGCACACGTTCCCGTATCTGGAAGTTCGCAATACGTCGGCCACCGTGGAGCATGAAGCCTCCACCTCGAAAATCGGGGAAGACCAGATTTTCTACTGCCGGCAGCGCGGCATCTCCGCGGAAGACGCCGTGTC
>JBDTPR010000579.1:0-4694 GCA_039932635.1 Candidatus Solibacter sp. | reverse complement strand
CGTCGGCAATGGCGGCAAGGAAAGCCAGTGCGGTTGGTGCAAGGACCGCTGGGGCATTTCCTGGCAGATCACCCCCCGCGTGCTCATCGACGCCCTCGCGGCCGGCGGCGCCGAGGCAAAGCGTGCCTTCGAAGCGATGATGCCGATGAAGAAGGTGGACGTAGCCGCCATCGAGGCCGCGCGCCGGGGCTGATTGCCGGTAGCATTCGGTCCTACCCCATGCCCTCTTCCCAGTGGTTCCTCCCCGCGCTGCTGCTCGCAAGCGCGCTCGCGCCTGCAATGGCAGCCTCGCCGCAAGAGGTGCTCATCCTGGTGAACGATGCCGTGCCGAAAACCGCCGCCACCGGCGGCAAGGGCGCCAGCGTCTGGGTGGGCGAGACCTACGCGAAACGGCGCGGAGTGCCAGCCGCCCAGATCCTCCACCTGAATATTCCACTCGCCTGCTGTGAAAACGACCCGCTGGCCTGGGATAGCTGGAACGGGGACTGGACCAAGTTCGACACCACCATCCGCCAGCCGGTGAAGAAGTTCCTGGCGCGCAATGGCATGGCCGAGAAGATCCGCTACATCGTCACCACCTACGGAATTCCGCTGCGCACCTGGGACGCCGCGCACAAGGTCGAGGGGCTTTCCGTAGATAGCTTCCTTGCGGCCATCAACTCGAATGTCGATACGGTGCCGGTGCGCAATCCCTACTACCGTCCCCTCAACGTGGAAGGCCGCCATCTCGACCAGTTGCAGAGCCCCGCCCCCTGGAGGCCTTACCTGGTCACGCGGCTCGATGGGCCGACGCCGGAGATCGCCGCCGGCCTGGTGGACAAGGCCATCCGCGCCGAGAGCACCCTGAAGATTACGGATGGCACGGGTTACTATGACTGGCGGCACAACAACGATCCGAAGGACGGTTACTACGCAGCCGATCAGACCATGCTCAACGCCTATAAGATCGCCCAGTCCCTCGGGTTCAAATCGGTGCTCAACGACAATGCGAACGACCCGGCCAAAATGATCCACAGCGCGCCGAAAGCGCTTTGGGCGTGGGGATGGTATAGCTCGAACACCTCGTGGGAAGGCTACGAGTTCGTCGAAGGCGCTGTGGGCGCGCAGTTCACTTCATACTCGGCGAACAGCGTGCGCACCATGATGCCGGGAACCTGGGTTCCCCTCTGGCTCAAGGCCGGGATCACCGCCACGTGGGGCGCCACCGGCGAGCCGTACGTCTGGGGCTACGCGCAGGGCGACATCCTGCTCAAGCGTTTCTGGTCCGGCTTCAACTTCGCCGAGAGCGCCTATATGTCCGCGCCGGTGCTGAATCACATGATGGTGTTTCTTGGCGATCCGCTTTACGCGCCGCATGTATTCCGCACCGCCGCCTCCAGGTAAACGCCCGAAGCTACCCCATCGTGCGTGCGATCTCAATCAGGATTGCCGCGGCCACCAGTCCGGCCGCGGCGCTCCATAGATATAAGCGATCGATCCCGGACAGCAGGCGCACGGTGGTATTGCGCAAGGAATGCGAAGAATCAGGCGTCACGCGGTATGCCTCCAACTCTGATATCCATAGCTCGGCAACATCAATTCTAGGGCGCGGCCGGCCGGTTGGGAATCCAATAGATGTCGTATCGCCTGGATGTCGTATCGCCTGGATGTCGTATCGCCGGCTCTGATTTATTTTCACCGGTGCTTGGGCGATTTGTAGATGTCGCGGATCGCCTTGTGCATGTTCTTCCACTTGCGCTTCTGCTCGAAAGCCGCCAGCGGGTTGGTCAGGGTCTCGTGATGCCGGGCTTCGCGTCGAAGTTTGGTGTAACTGGCGAAGCGATCGGGCGGCAGCGTGCCTGCCGCGAGCGCGGCTTGCACGGCGCAGCCATGTTCGCTCAGGTGCGTGCAATCACGGAAGCGGCAGCCCGCGGCCAGCTCGCCGATTTCGTCGAAGGCGCGGTCCACCGAATCCCCGGTGGCCCACAATTGAAGCTCGCGCATGCCGGGCGTATCGATCAGCGCGCCGCCGCCGGGCAGCGGTATCAGCTCGCGATGCGTGGTGGTGTGCCGGCCGCGCGAATCGGACTCGCGGACCTCGGCGGTGCGCAATCGCTCCTCTCCCAAAATCAGGTTAACCAGCGTCGATTTGCCGACTCCCGACGACCCCAGTAGCGCCAGCGTCCGGAATTCCGTGAGCCACGGTTGCAGCGCCTGAATCCCATCGGCCGTGAGCGTGTGCACGGCCACCACGGCCGCCTTCCCGGCGATGGAACGGGTGGCGGCCAAGCGAGCGTCCAGCGTGGCAGGGTCGCAGAGATCGCTTTTATTAAGCACGATCACCGGGTCCGCGCCGCTCTCGACCGCAAGCGTGAGGTAGCGCTCCATGCGGCGCAGGTTGAAATCGCCGTCGAGGCCGCAGACCAGCAGGACGGTATCGACATTGGCGGCGATGGCCTGCTGATCTTCGCGGCGTCCGGCCGCGCGGCGGGCGAACAGCGTGCGGCGCGGCAGTACGGCTTCCACGATGGCCTGCTCCTGGTTGATCACGCGGGCGGCCACCCAATCGCCCACCACCGGCATGGCGGCGCGCGAGGCGGCGTTGTACCAGAGACTGCCGCTGGGCTCGGCGTCGAGTTCGCGCGGGCCGTCGGTGAGCAGGCGGTAAAGGTCGCGGTGCGATACGGTGATGCGCGCGAGGGTGAGTTCGGGCGCAGTGAGGGCGCGCAATTGAGGCGTGGCGCCTAGACGTTCGAGTTGCATTGCTGGTAGTCCTCTATGACAGTCGGGTGGGGCGCGTGTCGCCGCCTTGAGGGCAGGCTCCGCGCGCTTAACGGGCGAGCATCGCTCACCTGGACAGGCCCGCACCCGTAGGTGCTCCACTGTCCTACATCCGAACTGAACTAGCGGACAATCATCGGCAAGAAATCAAGATAGCATAGAACCTATGCGCATGAATACGACCAGGGAACGGCTCGCCAAAGGCGAGGTGGTGTACGGCTGCGGTCTGCAGGTGTACCGTGCACCGGAGATTCCAAGAGCATTTGCCGCTGCGGGCTTCGACTACGTGTTTATCGACATGGAGCATGGCAGCTTCAACCTGGAGACGGCCCACGATATGATCGTCTCGTGCAAACTGGCGGGCATCACGCCAATCGTGCGCGTGGGCGAGTTGCAGTACACGCTGTGCGCGCGCTTGCTCGATCAAGGCGCGCAGGGAATCATTCTGCCGCGCGTGGAAGATCCCAAGGTGCTGGAGCAGGCGCTAAGCTGGCTGCGCTTTCCTCCGCTCGGAATTCGCGGCTTCGGCATCAATCCGACCATGGTGGACTACGAGGCTCGCACCATGCCGGATATTATCGAGCATCAGAATCGCGAGACGCTCGCCGTGGTGCAGTTCGAGACGGTGCGCGCGGTGGAGGCGGCCGACGAGTTGCTTTCGCTTAAGGGGTTCGATGTGATGATGGTCGGTCCGGCCGACCTTTCGATCGCCCTGGAAGTGCCGGGACAGTTCGATCATCCGAAGGTGATTGCGACCATCGATTCGATGATCGAGAAGTGCAATAAGTACGGCGTCGTGCCGGGCATACAGACGCGCAGTGTCGCCATGGCGAAGCAGTGGGCGGAGCGCGGCATGAGGTTCATCGGTGTCGCGGCGGAGCATGTGTTCCTGCTGGAAAAATGCCGCGAGGCGATGAGCGCATTGCGTGGGGCGAAATAGGAGTCATGATGATCGACCGCTTTCCGCTGGGATATAACACTTACTGCCTCCGCGCGCTGCGCTGGCACGATTTGCCGCTGATCGAATATGCCACGGCCATGAAGCTGGACGCGATCATGCTCCAGGACTCGCTCGATCCCGGGACCAACGATCCGGCGCATTGGAAGGTAGTGAAGGAGGCCGCCGCGAAAGCGGGCCTATGGCTCGGGACGGGCGGCGGCGCGGTGCTGCCCAAGGACGCGAGCGAATTCGATCACAGCGTGAAATTGCTCAGCGACTCCATCAAGCGCGCCGTGGGCATGGGGTCGCCGCTGGTGCGTATGCTGCTAGCGGGGGATCGCGAGCATCTGCCTGCGGGACCGCCCGCGCAACATGTCGAGACGATGATCAAAGTGCTGCGCGTGGTGCGTTCGCAGGCCATGGACGCGGGCGTGAAGTTCGCCATCGAAAATCACAAGGAGTTGCTCTGCTGGCAGACCCGCCAGGTGATCGAAGGCGCGGGCAAGGAATTTGTGGGGAGTTATCTGGATACCGGGAATCCGGTCTTCGTGATGGAAGATCCCATGCAGGCGGTGGAGACGCTGGGTCCGCTGGCATTGATGCTGCACTTGCGCGATTCGGTGGTGTACGAGACGCCGAAGGGAATCGCGGTGCAGTGGGTGCCGCTGGGCGAAGGCGTAGTGGACTTCAAGGCAATCATCGCCAAAGCGAAGGAAATTTGCCCGCCCCTGTCAGTGTTCATCAAGCCCATCACGGGACGTCCTCCGGCCATCCTGCCGGTGTGGGATGCGGCGTTCATGAAGAAATACGAAGACGTCCGCGCGGAGGATTTCGCGCGCTTCCTGGCCCTGGCGAAGAAGGGCGGACCCTATGAGCGGCACATGGTAATCGAGGACGTGCCGGGTCAATCGGCGGCGCCGCTGACGGCGGCACTGACCTACCAGCAAAGAGACCACATGGAACGAGGCATTGAGTACGGCAAAAAAGTCCTAGA
>JBDTPR010000578.1:0-4700 GCA_039932635.1 Candidatus Solibacter sp. | reverse complement strand
CGCCGCGGGAGTCTCGGGCGCGGCTGGGGTCGCGGCCGGTGCGGCGGCTCCCCTGCCTCCGCCACGTCCGCCGAAGCCTGCGCCGAACTGGAAGATGAGGTAGTCGCCGGCGAGACGCGCGCCGGCGAGGTTGGTGACCAGCGTGTCGTTCGCCTGGCTGTGCCAGATTTCCTGCGCGTCACCGGTGACGGCGTCGCCCTTGTAGACGGCGATCGTGTAACCGCCCCGGAAGGTGGCGCGCATCATACCGGGCGTGTTGTTCACCACGGGTGCGGCGGCGCCCTGCGCGGCCGGCTGGGCGGCAGCGGCCTGTCCGCCACCGCGTGCTCCGCGACCACCGCCACGTCCGGCTTGCGTTGCTGCAGCCGCCGTCGCTGCCTGCGCCGCGGGACCACCGGGCAAACCGATTCCGCCTCCCCCCTGCTGCGCCTGCTGTCCGAACGGCAGTCCGGGCCGGCGCACGAAGATGAGGTGCTTGCTGTCAGAGGTCCACATGGGCGCGGTGTCGAAATCGACGCTCGGCGACATGTATTTCAAGGTGCGCGTCGCCACGTCGTAGATGGCGATGAAAGAGTGGTCGGTGCGCGTGGAGACGAAGGCGATCTTGCGACCGTCTGGCGACCATTTGGGATCGCTCTGCACGCCCCACTCGGTGATGAAGGCTTTTTCGCCGCGGTCGATTTCCGTGGCGGGCTTCACCGGTGTGACTTTGGCGCGATAAATTTGGCCGTTCTTGATAAAGAGTATCGAGCTGCCATCGGGCGCCAGTTCGGGATTGGTGGCATCCGCCACGCGCCAGGCGCCGCCTGCTCCGCTGGTGCGCGCGGCCCAGATTGCGTGCTCGGGACCGTTGGGATCGGCCGTGGGATTGGCGGCCCAGCCTTCGCGGTTGAACGCTTCGCCGCGCATGAAGATTACCATGCTGCCATCGTCGGAAATGCGGACCGCCGACATCATAATGCCGTCGTCCTTGAGGAAATTGGTGAGGCGCACCGGCGTGAAAAGAGGCGCGGCGGCGGTGAAGGCGTTGCGCTTGCCTTCGGCGTAATCGACCCAGGCTACACGATCGACTTTGCGGGCGGCGACAACCTCCTGGGGAGAGGCGGGGCTAAGGAACTGCTTGGCAGTGGGCGCATCCGGCGGTGCGGAGGCCAGTGGCTGGGAAAGTAGGGCGGCCGCCGCGAGGGCGGTGACGGAAAAGCGGGTCAGGGTTTGCATATGGTCCTCTGAGCGAGCGATTTCGACGGAGTATAGCACGCTGGGAGTAGGGGTGTGTCCGAGCTTCGCTCGGATCTGGAGATTGGCCATTTGCTGACCGCTGGCATGCCACTGTGCGACCGTCTTTGTGGGGCGGACGTCATCAGTCTGCCACAAACTACCGCGCGGGAGGACGCTCGCGCGGCGGCGCTTCTGCCGCGCGCAGACGCTTCAGCGCGTACATATTCTGGTCGGCCTCGTCCAGCGCATCGCGTAACGCGCGACCCTGCGTATCCGACGTACCCCAACTGAACGTAATCGGCAGCACGCCGAGTCCGCGAACCCGGAAATCCCGCAGCCGCGATTCCAGATCCGCCATCCGGCGCACCGCCACTTCGTTGTGCTGATTGCGGAACAGAATCACGAACTCGTCGCCGCCCCAGCGGAACGCCTCGTCCTCGTGGCGGATCGACGACTGCAACAAGTGACCGATATTGCGTAGGATCTCGTCGCCCACAAGGTGCCCGTAGCGGTCGTTGATGTCCTTGAAATTGTCCATGTCGCAGACCACCACCACGCCCTCGAACCCCGCCGGATCCTCCACCCGCCGCGCCAGCGCCGCCTGATTCAGCAGGCCGGTCAGACGATCCAGATCCATCGTCTGCTTGCGCTCGCGGCGCAGGTGATCGAGTTCACCCGTGAGGTCGCGCATGCGATCGATCTGGCTCTCGCTCCACATCGCCATGGCCGCGAAGGCCATCACCACGTGCAGCACGAAATCGTAATAAGTTTCGTGGTGCAGGTACACCGCCCACGCCGGAGCGCCGCCGCGATTGTACAGATAGAGCAGGACGAAGGCGTGCTCGAAGAACGCCGCCGCCAGCACCAGCAGCGAATAGCGGAAGAGGCGGGCGCCCATTCCGCTGCTGCGGCGCAGTGTATAGAAGTTGTAGATGTAGACGAAACCCAGTACCACAGCGTGCGACGCGTGATACGCTTCGAGCCCCGAGTATTGCCCGATCGCCCACACCAGCGCCACGAAAATCGGCAGAATCGAGATCAGGCGCAACACCGTGCGCCAATCCTTCATGCTGGAAGCGAAGCCGGCGCGGGCCGCCGAAATCAGTACGATCGCGAAGCCGAATTCGAAGGTCGCATAGGGCGCCAGCCAGCCGGAGTGGTTGGTGCGCAGCAGTTGGAAACTGAAGAACGTGGCAAACAGCCGCATGCCCCAAGCCACCGCCCAGAGCCCGAAATAGACCACCTTCGATTGGTGGTACAGGAACAGGAACACCGTCCCAAATAGCACCGCGCCGAGTTCCTGAATATAAAAGGAGGTTACGTCGGCGACGGGGCTGGATGGGTCCATAGGCTAGTCTCCGTTAATGGCATGGCGGCGTACCGCGCGCGCCTTTCCGGTCTCCTCGTCCACGTCCACAATCACCGCATGCAGTTCCGCCCCGCCCTTGGCCGCCTCCATGCGTACCGGAAGCCCCGTGAGAAAGCGCTGCAGAATCAGATCCGTCTCCACGCCGATCACGGATTTGTACGGCCCCGTCATGCCGCAATCGGTTTGATACGCCGTACCGCCCGGCAGCACCCGCGTGTCGGCAGTGGGTACGTGCGTATGTGTGCCCACCATCGCCGATACACGGCCGTCAAGATACCAGCCCATCGCCATCTTCTCGCTGGTGACTTCCGCGTGAAAGTCCACGAACTTCACTTTAACCGCAGGATCGATCTGGCTCAATAGGGAATCGGCCTTGCGGAAAGGGCAATCGGTGGACGGCATATACGCGCGCCCCTGCAGGTTCATTACGGCGCACTCCACGCCATTGCGCGCGCGCACCGTGACCAGGCCGCTGCCCGGACCATCGGGATAATTCGCCGGACGCAGCAGGCGCGGCTGCCGGTTCAGATAATCGTAAAGCTCGCGCTTGTCCCAGACATGATTTCCGCTGGTCAGTACGTCGATCCCCAGCTTGAAAAGGTCCTCCGCGATCGCAGGCGTGATCCCGAATCCCCCGGCTGCGTTCTCAGCATTCGCAATGGCCAGGTCGATCTGATTGGAGCTGACGATATCTTGCACATGGTCGGCCACAATCCGGCGGCCGGGCGAGCCGAAGATATCGCCGATAAATAGAATTTTCACAGACCTTTCAAGTTAGCACGAGAGGAAATGCCGCGACCTGCCAGTGAGGGGAAGCTTCAACCTCGTCCGGCAGACCGGCCGGTCCTGAGTCTGCTATGTTCAGATTGATGCCCCACCAAAACGCGCAGCCGTGCCCCGGTCCCCGCAATTACGTCAAGACGCGGCGCGTCGATGAATGCCGGACCATGGACGAGCTTTTCCTGCACTGCCTGCCCGCTTTCGGCGGCGCTTACCTGCGGCGCATTTACCAGATTCTCGACCGCGCCATCGGCATGGGCTGCCCCCTCACCCTCGCCGTTTCCGGTCCCGTCACCATCTCCGGCCAGCAGCACACCTGGCTCATCCCCCTGCTTGAAACCGGCTGGGTCGCCTATCTCAGCACCACCGACGCCGTCTGCTACCACGACGGCCACCGCAGCCTGGACGCCTATAAAGCCGGTCCCATACACGAAGTCTCCATCAATAGCGACGACGCCGCCCTGCGCGACGAGGGCACCATCCGTGTCACCGACATGGCCTTCGATGAAGGCGTCCTCCTCGACCAGGACCGCTTCCTTTCCGCCGTGCTCGCCCGCCCTGAATTTCAGCGCAAGATGACCGGCACCGAACTGCGCTACCTGCTCGGCAAATTCTATGCCGCCCAGGAGGAGCAGAATGGCGTACCCGCCGGTTTGCTCGCCACCTGTTACCGCCGCGCCGTACCCGTTTTCGTCGGCGCTCCGGGCGATGGCAGCGTCTTCCTGAATTCCATGAAGCTCTGGGCCATGCAGCAGGCCGGAATTATCCCGGCCTACGCCTTCGATCTCGACCTCCACGCGGAAGTCTTCGAGGCCTGCGCCTACCACCGCTGGGGACTCTTCGATAACTCAGTGCAGGCTCTTGGCACCGTGATTCTGGGGGGCGGCGTGCCCAAGAACTACAACCTGCAGCCTGAGCCCGCCCTGGGACAGGTGCTCGGCCTGCCCAATGTCCGCGGCTACCACTTCGACGTTCAGATTGTCACGGCTCCGGTCAGCGATGGCTCGCTGTCCTCCTGCCCGCCCGCCGAAGCCGTCACCTGGGGCAAGGTGGATAAGGACACGTACCTGCATACCACCGAAAGCATGCAGGGCGATTATTCCATGGTCATGCCCTTCCTGATGAAAGCTCTCTTCGACAATCGCGCGCGTTATCAGGAGATGGCTGATGCCGAGGGTGAGGAAGCGCTCTTCGCGCGCGAGCCGAAAGCCCGCGGCTACCTGCGTCCGCGCGAGGGGTACCGTCTGTTCGCGCAGCGCGAACAACTCAACGGGCGTCTGCTGGACGACGTCCGAAAGAACCGCGAATGGTTATTGGAAAGCCTGGCCTACCC
>JBDTPR010000577.1:0-4705 GCA_039932635.1 Candidatus Solibacter sp. | reverse complement strand
GCTGCGCACTCGCAGGCGCTTGCGCGCCGAAGCGGCGGTGGGCAAGGCGGGCATCAAGATGCTATTCCCGATTGTGATCTTCATTCTGCCCGTGCTCTTCGTGATCACCCTGGTACCCGGAATGTTGAGCGTGCTGAAAGATCTCAAAATGCTCGGCGGCGGGCGATAGGACAGCTACCGCGCGGCCACCGCCGCTTCCCACCGGCTCGACACCTTCTGAATTCTCGCAATCGCCTCGCGCAAATTCTCCTGCGAGTTCGCGTAGCTGAAGCGTATATATCCGTCGCCGTACTCGCCGAAAGATCCGCCATTGAGCCCCGCCACGCCAGCCTCGTACAGCAGAAAATCGGCGAGCTCCTTCGACCCCATCCCAGTCCCGCTCACATTCGGAAAAGCGTAGAACGCGCCGCCGGGCACAGGACACCGGAATCCCGGAATCTGATTGAGCCCCGCCACCACGATGTCGCGGCGCCGGCGGAACTCGGCGACCATCTCATCGACGCATTCGCGCGGACCCGTCAACGCCGCAAGCCCCGCGCGCTGCGTGAAGCTGGCCGTGCAGGAGTTCGAGTTCACCATCAGTTTATTGACGGCTTCCACCAGCCATTCCGGCATCACGCCGTAGCCCATGCGCCAACCGGTCATCGCGTAGGTCTTCGAGAAGCCATCCAGGATGATGGTCTTCTCCAGCATCCCCGGGAACTGCGTGATCGAAGCCGGCGGCTCCCCGTAAAAGATTTCGGAGTAGATCTCGTCGCTCAGCACCACCACGTCGCGCTCGCGCAGCATCTCCGCGATCGCCTTCAAGTCTTCCGCCGGGATCACGCCGCCCGTCGGATTTTGCGGCGAATTCAGCACCACCATCTTGGTGCGCTCATTCAACAGGCTGGCGAAGCGATTCAGGTCGAACGAAAAGCCGCGACTCTCCTCCAGCGGCAGAGGCACCGGAGTCGCGCCGCAGAAGCGAATCATCGATTCGTAAATCGGGAAGCCGGGGTTGGGATAGATCACCTCGTCGCCGGGCTCCAGCAGTGCCAGCATCGGGAAGAAAATAATCGGCTTGCCCCCAGGGACCACCGATACGTTCTGCGCCCCCACCGAAATACCGCGCGTCCGCGAGATATGTGCGGCGATCGCCTCGCGTAGCTCGGGCTGACCCTGCGTGGGGCCATAATGCGTCCAGCCCTGGTCCAACGCCGTCTTGGCAGCCTCCACCACGTGGGGAGGCGTGGGGAAATCGGGCTCGCCGATCTCCAGGTGAATCACACTGCGACCCTGCGCTTCCAGCGCACGGGCGCGCACCAGGACGTCGAAAGCCGATTCGACGCCGATGCGGGACATTCTCTCTGCAAGCTGCATGGCTACCTTCCTGATCACCCTCAGCTTAACCGAACGCACCTCAAATTGGTTGGGGGTGCTGCCGCAAATTTCCGCAGCGTCCGGGCGGAGCGGGCATCAGGGGTAGAATGGGGGCAGGCAACACGCCGCTTTCCTATCCACGCTTTGCGCTTTTCGCCGTCATGGTTAATAGGAAGCCCGTGGAAACCGTCGTTCGAATGCAGATGAGCGAAGTCGCTGAATCCGGCCTGGAAGCAATGGACCGGCAAAATCGCTTTGTTTCCGAACACTTACGGCGGATCTTCGTGCAGATTTACCGGATCGTGGACAATGTCGCCGACGCGCAGGACCTCACCCAGGAAACCTTCATCAAGGCACTGGCCCACACCGAACAGTTAAAAGACCCACAAAAGGCCGCGCACTGGCTATCCAGGATCGCCACCAATACGGCCATCGATTTCCTGCGTCGCAGCTCGCGTGCCACGTTTTGTGAGATCGACGAAGCTCCAGAGAGTCATGCGGAAAGTCCGGAACAGGAACTCCTGCGTGGCGAGCACCGCGAGTACCTGGAAGACGGTTTACGCCTGTTGAGCCCACGGGAACGCCAGGCATTGATCTTACGCGACGTGGAAGGTTTGCTCGCGGAAGAAGTTGCGAGCATACTGGATTGCTCCAAGGCAACCGTCCGGTCGCACATCGCCAATGCGCGAACCAAACTGCGGCGATACATGGAAAGAAGGAAGCGGTAGCCCAATGAAACATCCGAGTCAGGAAATTTTGGCATTGCACGCCGGCGGCGATCTGGGCTGGCTGGCGGGCTGGAAGACCGCGCGGCATGTGGCAGCTTGCGAACGCTGCGCCGGCGACGTCGCCGCGTTCAGCGATCTGCGCGAAGCACTGCCGGAACTCAGCGAAATTCCCGAGATCCCCTGGAATCGCATGGCGGCGGACATGCGGGCCAACATTCGACTGGGGTTGGCCGCCGGAGAGTGTGTGCGCGGTGTAGCGGAGCCTGTCTCCGAACCCGTGCCGCTTTTCCGTTTCGCCCAAGTCACGGTGGCACTGGCCAGTGTCCTGGCCGTGGTGGTCACCGGCCTGATGCTGCAAGGTCCCAGGCCCGTTCCCACGGTGGCGCACTCGATAGACCCGGTGGTTCAGTTGACATCCCATGGCATTCAGCGGCGGTCGGGCGACCAGGGCTTTGCCCTGATGCACGGCACGGCGCAGAGCGTCACATACACGGTAAATGCAAAGGGTAGTTTGGGAGCTCGTTACATGGATCCGGAAACGGACCAGGTCACGATGACGAAAGTATATGTTGAGTAACGTGAGAACAGGACCGGCGGTAGTTGCGATTGCTGGCTTGATGTTGGGCGCGGGCACTTTGGCCGCGCAGGACGTGGCCATACCTCGGGGCGCGGTGAATTTCAATCTGCCGGACAATTCGCCGGTGGTGCTGATGTCTTCCGGAATGGCCGATTCGCGCGCCTCGGCGCGCGGCGCGGCGCTGGCGCTCGACCTGCACATGGCGGCGACCCTTCGCAACAACGGGCACAATCGTATCCACGGCGTGACGCTGCGCGTGGTAGCCCAGGAAGTCACCCTCGGCGGCAAAGGCTCGGTCACCTATCCCAGCCTCAACGTGGGTCCGGGCGAAACCTTCCAGGTGCGCATCGACATGCAATTGATGCGGCCCTCCAGCGTCACCGGTGGCCCGCTCGTGCAGGTGGATCTGGATGGCGTATTGTTCCAGGACCTGAGCTTCTTCGGCCCCGACCTCCTGAACTCGCGCCGCACCATGACGGCCTGCGAGATGGAAGCGCAGCGCGATCGCGAACACTTCAAGCGCATCCTGGCGCAGACCGGGAAGGCAGGCCTGCAGAAGGAAATGCTGGAAAGCTTGGCGCGCCAGAGCGAAGTTTCGCAACTGGCCGTCAGCGTGAAGCGCAGCGGGCGCGCGGTCACCAGCGCGGCGATCGGCAACGAGCACGATGCCGAGTTCGCCTTCCTGAAATTCCCGGATTCGCCGGTGGAACCGCTCAAGGGTTCGGCGCGCATCTCCGGGAACGAAGCGCGTGCGCCGGGAATCGAAGTGCGCAATAAGAGCACCCGCCCAGTGAAATACGTCGAGATGGGCTGGATCGTCAGCGACCCCTCGGGCAAGCAATATATGGCGGGCTCGCTCCCCTCCGCCGATTCCGATCTTGTTCTGGCGCCGGGACACACGGCGCGCCTGCTGCAGGAGACTACGCTCAATTTCTCGTCCAAAGGGCAGCCGGTCAACGTCAGCAAGATGGTGGGTTTCGTGAACCAGGTGGAATTCGCCGACGGCAGGATCTGGGTACCCAATCGCCAGAGCCTGGAGAATGCGATGCTGCTGAAAGTGCTGCCTGCCTCGGCCGAAGAGCAGCGCCTCAGCGACATCTACCGCAAGCGCGGCGTCGACGCGCTGGCTGCGGAGTTGAGCAAGTTCTGACGCCCTTCAGCCCACGCTTGAATCGTCTGTTCGCCGCCGACGGGCGCTGTTTCGACCTCGCGATTGATCACGGCGTATTTCATAACGCGGAGTTTCTGGCCGGCATCGAGAATCTGCCGCAGGCCGTGGCGACGGCCGTAATGGCAGGTCCCGACGCGATTCAACTAGGGCTCGGACAGGCGCACCTGGTCACCTCGATCCCCGGCAGGCAGAAACCCGCACTCGTACTGCGCGGCGATGTCGCCAATGTCTACGGTCCGGATCTGCCGGCCGACCTCTTCTGTCTGCCGATGGGCGATCTGGTGGAACAGGCGCTCCGTGCCGATGCCGCCGCCGTGGTGCTCAATCTCTTTCACGCCGAAGACAAGACCGAACTTTACCGCCAGTGCCTGGCCAATATCGCGGCCATCAAGCCCGAATGTGAACGCTACGGCATGCCCCTGATGATCGAGCCTCTGGTGCTCGAACCCGGCACGCGCGGCAATTATGAAAGCTCGGGGAATTGCCGGCGCATCGCCGCCCTGGTGCGGCAGGCGGCGGAAATGGGAGCCGACCTGATTAAGTGCGACCCGCCCACCGAAGCCGGCGATTTTCATCGCTTGGTGGAGGCCGCCTCGGGCCGCCCCGTCCTGGCGCGCGGCGGAGGCCTGATGCGCGAGGAGGTTGTCTTCGAACGCACGCTGGAAATTCTGCGCCAGGGAGCCAGCGGCATCGTCTACGGCCGCAACATCATCCAGCACCCTAAACCAAGGCAGATGACGCAGGCGCTGATGGCCTTGGTCCACGACGGAGCGCAAATCCCCGAAGCCCTGGCCATCCTCCACGCCTAGCCCCAAGCTTGCCGTCCTGGAAAAGGGCCATGGAAGGCGAAGACGGCGGATAGTCGGACAG
>JBDTPR010000576.1:0-4714 GCA_039932635.1 Candidatus Solibacter sp. | reverse complement strand
GGAGGCCTGTTGTACTGTCTGATGAAGACCACCACCACCAGCCTCGTCACCAGTCCGAATCCTTCCGTAGGAGGCCAGGCATCGGATGGAGTTCCAGTCGAGCCGGCCCCTCAAGAGGGTAAACCAGGAGTTGCGGTCCGAAATAGACCCAGAGGTTAACAGCCAGGTGTAACCCGCGGCTGGTATCTGTATGCGCGGATTGCAAGGTTTTTGGCTGGAGATCGCTGGACGATCAGGACACGCTGTTCCACGTACGTGTCCGCGAAACTACGTCGGCGTTGCTATGCCGCCTCAAACCGAGCTCGCCTGACGATCCCTTCTCCGCCGTTCGCACTCAGATAGGAACTCTGTCCGACGATAAATCCGCGATCCTCCACATAGTCTGAGTAGCCTTCGTAGTCTCGTACGCACTCCTTTCCGTCTACAGTTAGCGTGACGGAAGGGGAGCTGGGCCCTGCTGCCAGCGTATAGACGTGTGCCACGCCGGGCGGTCCGGGGACTTCGTACTCGATCCCCGAAATGTTTTGGCCGACACTTGTGGTCAGGAAGACCGTCTGTCCCCCGCTGCCTTTCCGCGCCAGTGTCAAGTCCCATCGCCGGTTGAAGGCGCTGAACAGGATGTCCGCAAAAACTATGCCTCGAACACTTTCGCCTTCCAGCGTGATCCGCCAGCCGCGCCGGAAAGCGTAGCGCTGCTGTCCGCGGTTGAGCTGCCACCAGAAATAGCCTTGGGTTTGCGTCATCAGCCGCGTTGTATCGAACCCGGTCTTCGCGACGTTGTACTCCGATAGTGCAGTGATATCGCGATGACGCTTCAACTGGTGATCCGGTTGACCGCCTCGAAATTCAATCGGCCGCACGGGATCCTCAGAAAAACTTCGCTGCCAGATAAGTACGCCGCCACAGCCGGCTAGCACCAAACCGGCGCCGGCGGCCAAGGCCGACCTGCGGCTTACGTCCCGCTTCACGGGCATGCCGGGATCCCGCAACGCCGCCGCAAGTTCGTTGCAGAATTCCAGCGCGCTGGAATGCCGGTCCGCCGGGCGAAACGAAAGCGATTTCCGAATCAGGAGCGAGGCGCGCGCCCCAATCTCAGGACGCAGCGCGGCGAGGTCCGGAAAAGTGCCGGTCTTTTGCATTTCGAACAGTTGGAAAGGGGTCGCCGGATAGAAAGGACGCTTTCCCGCGATCACCTCATAGGCCACCACCGCAAGCGCGTAGATATCGCTGGCGGTCTGCGGCTTGCCCATGAGATGCTCCGGAGCCATGTAGGTCGTGGTACCCGCCAACACGGTCGTATCCGTGCATTCCGCATCGTGCGGATCTTCCAGCTTGGCGATCCCGAAATCGATCAGCTTGATTGACTCCTCTCCTCCGCGCGGAGGCAGCAGCATGATGTTTTCCGGTTTCAGATCGCGATGCAGAACGCCATGTTCGTGAGCCGCCTGTAGAGCGTCTCCGACTTTAGGAAGCAACTCTGCCAACCGCGGCAGCTCCAGAGACCCTTGACCAAGTTCGGCCCGCAGCGTGGTCCCGGCGACAAATTCCATTACCAGGCAATCGCGCCCGTCCTCGCCCGCCACCACGTCGAGCGCGCTCACCACACCTGGATGACTGATTCGTGCCAGCGCTTCCACTTCGTGCCGGAACTTGCCGCAGAGCCACTGATTCCGCGCCAAGTGGTCCTGGAGCATCTTCACGACTACCTTCTTACCGTGCATCTGGCGGTCTTGCGCCAGGTACACAATGCTGTTGCCGCCGCGCCCGAGTTCCCCTTCGATCAGATACCTGCCGCCGAGCAGCGTGCCGATCCGCTGGTCCCGCAGCACTCCACCGGGAGGCAGGAACCCACTGCCAGCCTCCTCGTGCTCCCTCAGCAGACGACGCACCTCCGCGAGCACTTCGGCATCCGGACTCGCCGCTCCTACGAAACCGGACCGCTGCTCCCGCGGTTGGCCCAGCGCTCGATGAAAGATCGTCTTAACTTGTTCCCAGGCGGTGGCGTTCATCGGGATGCTTCAATTCGCCGTGCAGCCAGGCGCGGGCCACAGCCCACTCCCGCTTCACGGTTTTCGGCGATACGTTCAGAACCAGGGCGGTCTCCTCCACATTGAGCCCGCCGAAGAACCGCAGTTCTACCACGCGGGCCTGCCGTTGGTCGAAGGCGGCCAGCCTCTCCATTGCCTGGTCCAAGGCATCGTAAAAATGCAGATCGCCTGCCAACTCCCGCGGCGGAACTCCATCGCCGCGATCCCTCACCCGTGAGCGGCGGGCATGGTCCACCACAATCATCCGCATCAGGTGGGCTGCCACTCCGAAAAAATGGTGACGGTCTTGCCACTCCATCGATCTTTGGCCCCGCAGCCGCAGATAGGCTTCATGCACCAAGGCGGTGGGCTGCAACGTGGACGTGGAGTTCTCATATCGAAGGCAGCCCGCCGCAATCGCCCGCAGTTCGGAGTAGATGACGGGGATGAGTTCGCCCCAACCGTCTTTCTCCACGCCCAGGCGCTGCAGCATCAAGGTCACTTCACCGCTTGGAATTTCGATGCCCACTGGTGTTCCCACAAGCATATACCCGAAAGATAAAAAATGACCCCGAATTTCCGCCTCGTGCGCTTGTTCCATGAGGACCTTTTTCCGATGCGCCCTTTCGCCGCCGTCTTGATAACGCTGGCCGCCTCCACCGCCGTGGCGTCGCCAGCTAACTCGCTACAGAGTCACTATCTATTTTTTCCTACTGGTACAGGCCTTCCGTCTTTGTCGGACGTGGCGGGCCCCCCCTCCTCCGCCCGGACCCTCAATTTCACCAACCCCGACAACCTGGCCGCGGCAACGATCGTTGGAACGGGCGCCCTGGTCGGTCAAGGCACGACGCTGGGGGCCGCCTCGACGCTGACTGTGACTAACGCACCCACAGGCAACTACAGCGCCGAAGGTTTTGCCTCTCTCGTTGACACCATTAGCTTCGCGAACGCGCCTATCGGTACCATGGATCTGAGATTTACCTATCACCTTGATGGCGAATTCATCGTCCCGGCTGGTTTTGGCGCGTTGGTGCACGTGCAAGGCGGACTGGGTGGCGCGCCACAGGGCATCGAAACCTCGACCAGCCAGAGCGTCAGCCAGGATTTCATCTTTACGTACAGCGTCATAATCACCGGGGTTCCGGCGAACGACCGCTTCTCGTTCCTCGAGTATCTGCAGACGGCCGTCGTGTCGTTTGGACTGGGTGGGGGTGTCCCCCTGACCGGCTCCAGTTCCGCCAGTTTTGCATCAACGCTCCAACTTGTGAATTTTGAGGCGTTCAACGCCTCCAATGCACTGCTGCCCAATGTGGTGGCCCTGGATAGCGACGGTGCCCCGCTGTTCACCTCCAGTGCGCCCGAACCCGGCACGCTCGTCTTCGCCATGGCAGGTATCGCGGCAATCGCCTTCGCCAGGCGCCGCCGTTAGGATGGGCGCCTTCTCCGGCACTGGCTCATCAATCAGGCGACCCGATCGCGGAGCGGATCGTCAAGCGGTGCCAGGTTCGGCCAAAGGCGAGCGTCGCGTTTGTACTTCAGCACGGCACTCTTCCCTCCACTGTTAACATCGAATGTCTCTGGCGCCGCAGCACGCGCTGAACATAGCCGCCGTAATCCTCTTCTGCGCGCTGGCGCACGCTCTCCGCAAGGAAGCCCGCCTGAACCAGATTCGGACCAAGGGTTTGGATTACATAGAGCCAAATCCCGGATGCATAGGGGTCGAAAAAATCGGGATCGCCGCGTCGAACCACCTCATCGCTCGGGTAATTCGCAATCTCGACGAGTCCTGCTAAGTGAAACAACCCGGTAAGATGCGAGGCCATCCGGTTGTCCCAATTATTCACGGTTCGCCAGTCGAGGAAGGCTCGGTAGAACCGCTGGAAATCGACAGGCGGCTCAGGTTCCCAACGTGTATCGTCGAGGTTGTAGTCCAGGACGATGACGCGGCCTCCCGCCTTCGCGGCCTTCTTTAGGTTGCCGATCGCCTGCGCCGGCTCGCTTATCCATTGGATTGTCCGGGCGGCAGTTACGATGTCGAACCTGTTCTTGAAATTGTCGCCAAGGGACAGAATATCCGCGCACTCAAAGCGCAAGTTTTCCGTGGCGCCATATTCCTGAACGGCGATTGCCAGGTTGGCGTCGTCGCGATCGATACCCGATGTCATACCGTCCGGGCCCACTGCCTTCGCGATATCGGCGGTGATCGCTCCCGTGCCGCAACCAACATCGAGGATGTCCATTCCGGTGCGCAGGACTCGCGCGAGGTAGGAATGATCCCGTTGCAGAGTACGTCGATTAAGGATCCGTGGATCGGAGCGGTGCGACTGCTGGCTCATCTGCAGTTATTCATGATCCCATAGGGGCTGTTGCAGCTCAAATGTCTGCCGGTCGGCGAAGGAACCCGTGATCCACGGTCCAGAGTGAATCGCCGGCAAACAGGACTTGAGTCCGGTGAAATCTGGTTGCCGTTGCCCGGCCCGATGCGCACCAGGCGCTCGCTCGGTGGTTTGATCCGGCGCGCCGCGCGGCGCCGGAATGTACCCCCTTGCGTTTCGCAGGTAGGCCAAAGCATAATTGCGCGAAGCTGTTCTGAGGGAGCCCTGATGCGTATACGCGTATTATTTATCACTATTTTTCTGGCCGCAAGCTGCACGAGCGATAAAGACAGAGCGATCAAGGTGGAGCTT
>JBDTPR010000575.1:0-4718 GCA_039932635.1 Candidatus Solibacter sp. | reverse complement strand
ACCCACCGGCCGGTGGCGGCAACCCGACGGCGCCGCGCAGAATTGGAACATCCAGGTGGAAGGCGCGGCGGGTCCTGAAATGCTGCTGTACCTGAAAGAGGCGCGACAGAAGTGCGCAGAGGCCAACCAGAAGTTCGGCAGCCATTTGAATATGGCGGTGATTGGCCATACCCATCATGCCCGCATCGCGGTTCACGATACGCCGGAAGAATTCTTCGCCCTGATGGATTGTGGCGCCTGGATCGAGAACTGCAACACTCTCGACGACCCCGCGCCCCGTCCGAATTCCCAGATCGCCGCACTCGGCGCTAACGAAGCACGGATTTACCAGCTGACGCCGCTGGAGTGAGTTGCCGCCAACCTCCCGTAAGTGCTAGCCTCGAAAGCACCCCGGAGGGTAATTAAATGAGAGCACAACCCATACGCAATCTGATCTGCGGCGTACTGCTGGCGACGGGCTTATATGCCCAGGGCCAGACACCGCCCAAGACCCATCTCAAGGAAGGCGACATGGCCCCGGACTTCACGCTCACTGCCACCACAGGCGGCAAAGTGAAGCTGAGTGATTTCCGCGGCAAGAGCAATGTCGTTCTTGCCTTCTTTCCGGCTGCCTTCACCGGTGGCTGAACCAAGGAAATGCTAGCGTACCAGTCTGGTATCGCAAAATTCGACGCGTCAGAAACCAAGGTTTTTGGAATCAGTACCGATAACACTCCCTCTCAAAAAGAGTTCGCCACCAAGCTCAACGTGCAGTTCCCCATCTTGAGCGACTTTGCCAAACGTCAGGTGTCCACCGATTACGGCGTCTTGCTGCCGGAATCGGGGGTAGCGAACCGCTCCACGTTCGTGATCGACAAGGAAGGAAAGATCGCCTACATAGAGCAGGGGAATACGGCCATCGATCCCACCGGGGCGGAAGCGGCATGCAGTCGCGCCGCGCACAAGAAGTAGTTTCTCAGGCGGGGGCAGGCCAACTGCCCCTATCCTGGCGCCACTTCGTTGATTTCCAGGAGCAGTTTCAGACCGCACTGGCCGCACACCAAGCCTCCATCCTCCATCACGTAGACCGCGTTAGAGCAGCACTTGGCGCATTCAGTGGTGCAGTCTGTGGCATCGGGCAGCGGGTCCGGCGCCTGCACTTTGCCGCTGACCGCACTGCCGGTCGAAGTCGTGGCGGGCTCGAAGGTGGTGCCGCAATCCGCACAGACATGGTTGTAGCAGCAGCCCGGCGTACAGCTATAGAAGACGTCGGCCGACCCGCACTGGGGGCAGGGAATTGTCAGCTTGCGGGTCTGGATCATTATTTGACCCCGACCAGCGCCTTGGCGGGTTCGGAGAATTCCGGATCGATCACGATTTTCGACTTGGCCTTCAGTTCGGCCAGGAATTTGCGGCTGGCTTCGTTCTCCACCGCCTTCTCCAGTTCGGGGCGCAACTCTTCGAAAGTCTTGGTGGGCTTCCGGTCCACGATTTTGATCAGGTGGTAGCCAAACTGCGTCTTGACGGGCTGACTGAGTTGACCCACCTCGAGCGCAAACAGGGCATCCTCGAAGCTGGGGACCGTCTGGCCGTGGCGCAGGAATCCCAGGTCGCCACCTTTGGCGCTGCTCCCCATATCGTCGGAGTCCACACGGGCCAATGCGGCGAAATCCGCGCCTTCGATGATTTTCTTGCGGACCTCCTGCGCCTTGGCCAAGGCTTCCTCCTCGGTAAGGTCCTTTTGACCGGGTGCGACGCTGATGCCCGAGCCCTGCATGCGGATCAGAATATGGGAGGCCTGCACCTGTTCATACTCGGCTTTGTGCACTTCATAATAGGCGCGCAGCAGGGCTTCGTCGCCATGCACTTTCAGACGAATATCCGTGTCTGTCTGGTTGGCCAGTAGGCCGGTGGCGGAGTACCACACCTGGTTCTTGTAGATGTCGGTTTCGGTGAGCTTGCGGCGCCGGCCTTCTTCGGCCAGCACCATCAGGCGCACAACCTGATCGATGAACTGCTGGCGTCCCGGGCCATTGACAAACACCTTCTGACTGTCCGAATAGCCCTCCAGGATCTGGCTGAGTTGTCCCGCCGTGATTTTCACATCGCCTACCTGAATCACGACCCGGTCCGGCGCAATCAGGGGAGGGGCCATGATTTCCAGCGGCACGGTGACTCCATCGGGTCCCGAAACGCTCGGTGCGGCGTCGACCGGAGGCTTCGGCGGCGCGTTCGGGGAAGTTTGCGCCACCAGACACAGACCTGCCACGACGGGAAGAAGAAGCCGGGAAAAACGCATATTCCCTATGATATCAAGCCTGTATCCGAGGCAACCGAGCGGAACTCGCCTACGCGGCCGGCTCGATCACCGCGCTCATCGAGCCCTTGGAGCGCGGCAGCCGCCAGTCCGCCCCGTAAGCATGAACCTGATCGCGCGCGTATTCCGCTTGGCGCAATTCGCAGGTGATCAGCACGGTACGCCCGGCGCGGTCCACCTCTTCCGCATGACGATAGGCCTGGTCGAGAGTGAAGATAAAAATCTTCTGCAACATCTCGATGACGTAGTCGTACGTGTGATCGTTGTCATCGAGCAGCACCACACGGTACAGGGGGACCAGTTGCTCAACTTCCAGGATCTCTGCTTCGGGGGAGAGCGACGGGTTCGCCATGGTCGGGACGCGGCCCGCGGGCCACATTGTTCAGTATGCTCTATTGCGCGCCACGCGACAACAGCATGGCTTTCAGGGTGTGGAAAATGATGTAGGTATCGAGCGCCATCGACATGTTCTTGATGTAGTACAAATCGTACTCCAGCTTGGTGATGGTGTCCTCCAGCGTGTCGCCGTATTTGTAGCTGATCTGCGCCCATCCGGTGATGCCCGGGCGTACGCAGTGGCGCTGCCGGTAATAGGGGATCTGCTCATTCAGCGCGCGTACGAACTCCGGTCGCTCGGGGCGCGGGCCGACAATCGACATCTCTCCCTTGAGGACGTTGAAGAGCTGGGGCAGTTCGTCGAAGCGGATGGCGCGGATGAAGCGGCCGATCCGAGTGACTCGCGGATCGTCTTTTTGCGCCCACACGGCGCCCGTGCCCACTTCGGCGTCGGCGCGCATGGAGCGAAATTTGAAGACCGTGAACAGCGAGCCATCCAGTCCCACGCGGGTCTGCCGGTAGAGTACCGGACCCGGCGAGGAGAGGCGGACAGCCAGTGCCGTGAGCAGCATGATGGGCGAGGAAAGCACGATGCCCACCAAGGCCACGCCGACGTTGGAGAGCCGCTGGTACAGCAGGTTGTGGCCGCGCGGTCCCAGTTCACCGGAAAAGATCAGCTGCGACGGCCGGATTTCTTTCAGGCAGACGCGTCCGCACACGCGCTCGTACGTGTTGGCCGCTTCTTCGATGACGTGGCCGGCGAAACGCATCTCCAGCAATTCACCTACCGGCATTCGATTGCGCCGCTCGAACATGCCGACCACAATGCGATGCGGTTGCGTGGTGCGCACGATGTCGCGCAGGGATTCCATGCCGCCAAGTACGCTGCCACCCGGCAATTTGGTGCCGGCGTCGTGACGGTCGTCCACGTAGCCGCTCAGTTCCAGGCCGGTTTCGGGATGATCCAACACGTACTGGCCGATATCTTCGAGCAGCGGGCTGCCGCCGATGAGGAGCAGGCGGTCGCGGCCCACCACGGAAAAAGCGAAGGCGCTGAACAGTAGCCGCCACAGAAAAATCCCCGCTACGGAAATCGCGCTGCCCAGCAGCATCACGCGAATAGGCATCCGCAAATTGGCATTGATGTAGGCGATCAGGCCCTGCGTAAGGAAGGCCACACCCATCACCAGGCAGAGTTGCTGGATCAGAACGATGCGCGATTTGACATATGTTTGAGAGTACAAATCGTGAAAATGCAAACCCACCAGAATGCTCAGCACCACCAGGAACACGCGGGAGAGGCCGCCATCGTACAGCAAGAAGACGGTCGGATCGACTTCGAGAACCAGATAGGTCGCGAAGACGAATGCGGAGGTCACCAGCAGGATTTCGGAGACCAGAAGGGTCAGCGCGCCAACTGGAATGAAGACCTTAAACAGACGAATCATCGAGGCTTGGGTATGCGATTGACGGTAAGGTTAATTATACTCGGGATTACGGACCATCCCAACCAGTAGCTAGACAGTGACCAAGACCATTTATCTCGATTATCACGCCACAACGCCGGTGGATCCGGCCGTTCTGGAAGCCATGCTGCCATACTTTGGACCCAAGTTCGGAAACGCAGCCAGTGGAACCCACAGCTTCGGATGGGAAGCCGAAGCCGCGGTGGAAGCGGCGCGCCGCCGCATCGCAGCCCTAGCAGGCGCGAGCCCGCGCGAAATCGTGTTCACCAGCGGGGCCACGGAGTCGGACAATCTCGCGCTGAAGGGCGTGGTGGCCGCGGCCGGAGCCGCCCATCCGCATATTGTGACGGTCGCCACGGAGCACAAAGCCGTGCTGGACACGGCGAGCGCGCTGGAGACGGCCGGATGCCGTGTCACCATCCTCCGCCCGGCCGCGGACGGCATATTGGACCTGGACGAATTGCGCGACGCAATCGGCGCCGAGACGCTCCTGGTCAGCGTGATGTACGCCAACAACGAAATCGGAGTCGTGCAGCCGATTTCCCAAATCGGCCGGATCTGCCGGGAGAAGAACGTGCTGTTCCACTGTGACGCGGTACAGGCCTTCGGCAAATTTCCCG
>JBDTPR010000574.1:0-4719 GCA_039932635.1 Candidatus Solibacter sp. | reverse complement strand
GTCCGGGGCTTATGGTTCTTCAAGTACCACTTGTAGGTCTCTTTCAGCCCCGTTTCGAACGGCGTCAGCTTCATCTTCAACACGCGGGTGACCTTGCCGATATTCTCCGTAATCGGCGGCAGGTCGTAGTATTCCCCGAAGTAATAAGGCTCCGTGAATACGCTTCCGCCCGCCTGTGCGATCACATCCCTCGGCACCCTCACCAGAGTTGGCTCGATTCCCGCCACTTTGGCGAGTTTCTCCACAACCTCAACCTGTGTCAGCGGCTTCGGATCGCCGATATTGAACGCCTCGCCCACCGCCCGAGGTTCGTCCATCGACTTGATCATCGCGTGCACCAGGTCGTTCACATATGCGAACTGCATCAACCGGTGACCGTCGCCCGGGATGATGATCGGCCGTCCAGCACGCAACCGGTCCCAGATGAACTGCTCGCGGTAATAATTCGTCCGCGGACCGTAAACGAACGGGGGGCGGAAAGTCACCACCGGCAGCCCGGTGGTCGCGTGCATTCGGAATAGCAGACGCTCCGTGGTCGCCTTATGACTGGCGTACGCGTTAGGATGGTAGTCCGGAGCCAGCGGGTCCGACTCCTTGTGGTTCAAACCATCGCCATACGCCGCCACGCTCGACATAAAGATGTACCGCGTAATGCGGTCGCCGCACGCGCGGATGGTCGCTTCCACCTGAGCGGCTGTTGTGCCGCGTTCAAAATCGTAAACATTGTCGAAAACTACATCGAATCGACGCCCCGCCAACACTTCGCGCAAAGCTTGCGCGTCGTTGCGGTCGGCCATAAGGTTCTCGACCTTACGACCCAAGTCGTGCTTCGGCTTACGATGCAGTACCGCAACGTCGTGGCCTTCCTTAAGCAACTCTTCCACCAGCAGTTTGCCGATGAAGAGAGTTCCCCCAATTACCAACACTTTCATAGGAGCTCCCAGGCACTTTGACGCGGCGGCGCGCGGATTCATTTCACATCCTGCGCCAACCGCGTCTTCCAAACAATACAGCGACTAGTCGTAATATTCCAGGCCCAAATGCGTGATCAAGTCCTCACCACGCATCCAACGCAGGGTATTTTTCAGCTTCATCAGTTGGATGAAGATGTCGTGCTCGGGGTATATTTCCGGGGCATGCATCGGCCCCTTGAAGTAAAATGACAGCCATTCCTGAATTCCGCGCATCCCGGCGCGCTGCGCCAGGTCCATGAACAATACCAGGTCCAACACCAGCGGCGCTGCCAGAATCGAATCGCGGCACAGGAAATTGATCTTGATCTGCATCGGGTAGCCCAGCCACCCGAAGATGTCGATGTTGTCCCAACCTTCCTTGGCGTCGCCGCGCGGCGGATAATACTCGATTCGGACCTTGTGGTAAAACTCCTTGTACAGATCCGGGTAAAGCTCGCCCTGCAGAATGTGTTCCAGCGCCGAACTCTTGGTCACTTCCTTCGATCGGAACGACCCCGGTTCGTCCAGCACCTCACCATCGCGATTGCCAAGGATATTGGTGGAAAACCATCCGTTCAGCCCTAGCAGGCGCGATTTCAATCCCGGCGCGATCAGCGTCTTCATGAACGTCTGGCCGCTCTTGAAATCCTTCCCGCAAATTGGCAGGTTCATATTGCGCGCCAGTTCGATCAGCGCAGGCGTATCGGTGGTCAGATGCGGTGCGCCATTCGCGTAGCCCACCCCGGACTTCAATGCCGCGTACGCATAAATCTGGCTCGGCGAGATCTCCGGATCGTTCTTCTGCAGCCCGCACTCGAAATCCTTCAAAGTCGCGTGCACCGCCTGCGGCTCGTGGTAAACCTCTGTGGAACCGCACCAGATCATGGTGGTACGCGCCACGCCGGTGCGCTGCTGGAACTGCTTGATGTCGTCCATGACCATCTGCGCGTGGTCCATTTTGGACCCATCCGCCTTGATGTTCGGACCTATGATCCGCTTCACGAAGTTCTGGTCGAAGACCGCCTTCATCGGCTTGATCGCCGATAGCGGCGCCTTGACCTGCTCCAGCAGACTGGTCTCCAGCACGCCCGCTTTCATCGCGGCTTCGTACGCGTTGTCCTCGAAGATGTCCCAGCAGCCAACCTCGATGTCCGACATGTTGGCGAGCGGTACAAAGTCTTTGATCGCCGGGCTGCGCCCTTCGGTCCGCTTGCCGAGGCGGACCGTTCCCAATTGCGTCAGCGACCCGATCGGTTTTCCCAGTCCGAGCTTGAAAGCTTCCAGACCGGCGATGAAGGTCGTGGTTACGGCGCCCATGCCGGGAATCAATACACCCAGCTTGCCCTCAGCGGGCGAAATCTGGACGCTGTCTTTGTTGGCCAAATGATTCTCCTTTAGACTGAAATGCTATAATACCAAGTCCATGCCAAACCGCGCGACGGCCACTCTTACGACCGTTGTCGTAGATGACGAGGCACTTGCCTGCGACGAGCTGGCCTACCTCCTCAACGACTTCCCGGAAATCGAGCTAATTGCCCGTGGTTCCAACGGTTTAGAGGCCGTGGAACTGATCCAGAAACTGGAACCGGAGCTGGTCTTCCTGGATGTGAACATGCCTGGCCTCGATGGACTCGGCGTGGTACGCCGGCTGCGTGAAAAGGACATCGAGCTCCCCCACTTCATCTTCGTCACCGCCTATGACCAGTACGCCGTGGAGGCCTTCCGCCTGGAAGCCATGGACTATTTGCTGAAGCCGGTGGAGCGTCCGCGCCTGGCCGAAACCATCGACCGGGCCCGCCGGGCGATTCAGGACAAGCGTGCTCCCGAGACTCTCGCCGCTGTCAAAGGGGCCGCCCCCGCGCCCGCACCGCGCACCAAACTCCTGGTCCGCAGCACCAATCGGAATTTCATTGTCGATGCCAACGACGTCATCTACGCCACCATCGATAACGGCCTGATCACCCTGGTTACCACCAACCTCGAAGGTCAGTCCAACTACCGCACCATCGAGGATCTGCAGGCTAATCTCGATCGCGAGATGTTCTGGCGCGTCCACCGCAGCTACCTGGTCAATATCAACAAGATCAAGGAAGTGGTGCCGTGGTTCAAATCCAGCTACCAATTACGCATGGATGACAAGAAGCACACTGAGGTCCCCGTCAGCCGGGTGCAGACCCGCCGACTGCGCGAGCTTTTCAAGCTGTAATCTCGCGAAGATCCGGCTATCCTTCGGCGAGTCCACGTCGCCCTCGAATTCCATGATGCCGGCGCGCTGGATGAAGGTGAAGATTTCGTAGAGCATGCGCAGGCTGCGCAGAAAGGCCTTCGGGGTGCGCAGCGGAGGATGGAATGCGGCCAGCCAGCCATGCCACATTTTCCGTATCACCCCCGGCGGATTCGCCACCATCACGATGCCGAGAGCCGTACCGCCCACAATCAACAACTCAGCTGGCTCCAGGGGAACCCACAGGTTCCCCTTTTCAAGCAGGAATCCACCGACGATCGCGGCGAACACTGCTCCAATCCCAAGTAGGGCAAGCATTTTTAGTTGATTACCTTATCGGTTGGAATTGGCGAGATATGAGGAGCCGGAGACTGATATAATTTCTGCCGGATGGGCTTTCGCCCACACAGAGGGGGTTCGAGGACCGATGTCGGATCGCGGATTCTTATTTTTGTTCAGCCTGGCGATGATCGCGGTGGGGGTGGCGGCAACCGGCTACCTGGTTGCCACCGGACAGGCGCTCACCCTGGATGGACTGTTTCTGATTCTCACTGCACTGTTGATTGCCGTGGGCTTTGCGCTCTACCTGGCCTACATGGTCAGGCGCGCGATGGAAGTGCCCAAAGCGCCGCCCCCGGCTGCCAAGGCGCCGGCCCCAGCGGCCAGCAAACCAGCCGCCGTCGAAGGCTAGGCCCAGTCAGAGCCGCGACCCTGAAGGCAGCGTTGCCTAACTCGGCGTTCGCTCTCCCACGGTCGCGGCTCTGGTGGTACTTACTTCGCCGGAGCGGCCGGAGCCTTCTTCGGCGCCGGAGCCGTACCCGGCGCGGCCGACTTCTTCGCCGGAGCCGCGGCCGGCGTGGACCCTGCCGGAGCCGGGCCATAGCGCTTAATCGTCGCCGAAATGATCTTCACCGGCGTACGAGGCTTATCGCTTCCATCCTTCGGCACGCGCGCGATCTGCGCCACCACGGGCTGCCCATCGACCACCTGCCCGAAGACCGTATACTCTCCGTTTAACGACGGGTAGTCTTTATCCATGATGAAGAACTGGCAGGCGCCCGTATTCCGCTGGCTCAACCGCGCCAGTCCCAGGACGCCCGGCTTATCGTACTTCAGCGCCGGCACGATCTCGTCCTTGATCGTGAAACCGCAATCGCCCGTGCCATCGCCATTCTGCCCGTCGCCCGCCTGAATCATGAAACCGGGTATCACGCGGTGGAAATTAACGCCGTTGAAGTACGGCCGCTTCGTCATGGCGCCGCTCTTATCCTTCGCCGCCTTCGCGCCCCGCGTCAATGCCACGAAGTTATTTACCGTGCCCGGCGCTTCCTTCTCGTACAACTGCGCCGTGATCTTGCCCATCGATGTGTTCAGAATCCAGTAGAGTCCCGGCGGACGATCGGGTTCCGGTTCCTCCTTTTTGGCCACGGCAGGCGCCGCTTTCTTAGTGGCCGTGGCGGCCGCAGTGTCCGATTTTTTGGTGGCCGTCGCGGCCGCAGTGTCCGATTTTTTGGTGGCCGTCGCGGCCGCAGTGTCCGATTT
>JBDTPR010000573.1:0-4729 GCA_039932635.1 Candidatus Solibacter sp. | reverse complement strand
TCTTGGATGATGGGCGTTTGACCGATTCCAAGGGCCGCACCGTCGATTTCAAGAATACCGTCTTGATCATGACGTCGAATCTGGGTTCGCGGGAGATCATGGCGGCCGGCAATGACAAGAAGCAGATCCGCGAAGCGGTGCTACAGGAACTGCGCGACCACTTCAAGCCCGAGTTCCTGAACCGCATCGACGACATCGTGATCTTCGATCAACTGTCGCGCGACGAGATCGCCCGCATCATAGATGTTCAATTGGAGAAACTCCGCCGCATGCTGGGTGACAAAGAAGTAACGATCGTGTTGGACGACACGGCGCGGGAATTGTTGGTGCGCGAGGGCTACGACCCGGTCTACGGCGCGCGGCCGCTAAAGCGCGCGATCCAGACGCTGGTCCAGAACCCGCTGGCGGTGAAGTTGCTGCAAGGCGACATCAAACCCGGCGACACCGTGCGCATCACGGCGGAAGGTGACGACATGAAATTTGCCACCGAAACCGCCGCCGCAATCGGCCCGCTTACGGGCTTGGTCTTACGGATCATGAACATCAATGGGACGATCACAAGGAAGAGTATTCCCATGATCCAGAAGGCATCGGCGAACGCCAGCATCCCGGCCTGCTTCAACACGGTGCCGTACAACAGACCGTTGGCCTGCACCGCCGCGTCGGCCGACGAGGACCCGCCCGCCTGCAGCATCATGGTTGCTTTCCCCACGGCATCGCGATAAGGAGCGTCGTAGGGCGTCATGTGGGACACCAGCACCGATTGGTGAAACTGCGCGCGGCGGGCCAGGATGGTAGTGGTAGCGGCGATCCCGGAGCTGCCCCCGATGTTGCGGGCAAGATTGTAAAGTCCGGTGGCGTAATTCATGCGCTCTCGCGGGATGAGCATGAAGGCCACCGTGCTGACCGGCACGAAGATGAATGCGAGGCCGAAGCTCTGCACAATCCGCCCCCATACGGCGGTGGCGTAGTCCAGTTGCAGAGTGAAGCGCGACATGGCGATGAGGCCGGCGGAGGATACCAGGACGCCGAAGATGACCAGCCAGCGAGCCTGGTATTTGTGCAGCAAATAGCCCACGAAGGGCATGCAGATGCAGATGGCGACACCGCCCGGGGAGAGCACCATGCCGCTGAGCATGGCGGTGTATCCGAGGAGGGTCTGCAGGAACAGCGGGAGCAGCGCCGTGCTGCCATAGAGTACAAAGCCGAGCACCAGCATAGAGGCTGTGGCGAGGGCGAAATTGCGCTCTTTGAGCACGTGGAAATCGATCACGGGCTGCTTCTGCCGCAACTCCCAGAGCACGACGCCAACCAGGCACACCGCGGTGAGGATGGCGAAACTGACGATGAAGCTGGACGCGAACCAGTCATTGCGCTGGCCTTCGTCGAGCACGATTTCGAGCGAGCCGAGACCCAGCGCAAGCAACGCGAAGCCCATGTAATCGATGCGGAAGCCGTTGCCCAGGCTCTTGCGCACCATGTACGGCGGGTCATGCACCAGGGACGAGGTCAGCACGAGCGAGAGAATCCCGACCGGCAGATTGATGAAGAAGATCCAGCCCCAGGAAAAGTTGTCGGTAATCCAGCCGCCCAGGGTGGGGCCTATCACGGGCGCGACCACGACGCCCATCCCGTAGAAGGCCATCGCCATGCCTTGCTTCTCGCGCGGGAAACTCTCCACCAGGATGGCCTGCGAGATCGGCTGCAGTGCGCCGCCGCCGAGCCCCTGCAGGATGCGGAAGAAGACCAGCAATCCGAGCGTGGGCGCCATTCCGCAGAGCAGGCTACTGACGGTGAAGACGCCAACGCAGATCATATAGAAGCGCTTGCGTCCCATCAGCATGGAAAACCACGCACCCATGGGGAGGATGATGGCGTTGGCGACAAGGTAGGAGGTCAAAACCCAGGTGGCTTCCTCTGGTGTCGCGGAGAGACTGCCGGCAATATGCGGCAGAGCCACGTTGGCGACACTGGTGTCCAGCACCTCCATGAAGGTGGCCAGCATCACGGTGGCGGCAATGATCCACGGATTGATCAGCGGCCGCGAGGGCAGGATGGCATTACTTGGCGTAGAGCGCCTCCATCTGCCCGGCGCTGCGCGCCACATCGGCGCGCGCCTGATTGTAGCGGTAGAGGGCGGCGATCTGATTGTCGTTGGCGCGCGCCAGGACATCCTGCGCCTGCACGACTTCGACGTTGTTGGTGACGCCTGCCTGGAAGCGGTCGCGGGACTGTTCCACTTCCTGGCGAGCCAGATCGACGCCCAGTTTGGCCACGTCCACTTCACTGCGCGCGCTAGAGAGTTGGGCGAGCGCTGTCTTGACCTCGAACGCCACCCGATTGCGCAGCTCCTGCTCCTGCTGTTTCAACTCGCGGATGACAATATCGGCACGGGCGCGCTCGGCTTGAATGCGTCCTCCGGTAAAGATCGGTACCTCGATACTCGCCGAATAGCTGTACACCGGGATGGCGGTGCTCTTGTTGAGCCCCTGCTCTGACCAGAAGCCGCTAACCGAGACACGCGGAAGACGGGCGTCAGAAGCAGCGCGCGATTCCAGCGCGGCCCGCTGCTGCTGCGCGGCAATCTGGCGCAGTTCCGGCCGGGCTTTGAAAGCGCCTTCCAGGGTCTGATCCACGTTGACTTCGGGAGTATCGAAGAAGCTGACGGCGTCTGCCAGTTCGAGACGCTGGCGTGGATCGAGACTGAGCAGGCGGCCGAGCCCAAACAGCGAAGTCTCCAATTGCGTGCGCGCCACAATCAGGCGCTGCCGTTCGTTCTGAAGCTGGACATTGGAACGGAGAGTATCAATGCCTGTGCCCACGCCGGCCTTCTGCAAGTCGGCAGCCTGGTCATAGATAGCCTGCGCCAGATCGACACGCGATTGGGCGGCCTGGACGTCGGCGGCCGCGCGCTGGCTGCCGAGGTATTGGGACACGACCAGGGTCACGCTTTCTTCGCGCGCGGTAATTTCGGCGGCGCGGGAGCCCTCGATGTTCACCTGGCTGGCGCGATACCGGCGCCACAGTGTCAGGTCGTAGACCGGCGCCTTGAAACTCGCACCGAACTGCTCGAAGGCGTAGGGCCCAACGTGTTGGGCGAAGCCCGGGAAAGGGAAGCCGATGGCGGATTCGAGGTTGGTGCGATTGACGGTTTCGGCGGCATGAGCGCTGGCCTGGGGCAGGAGGGCGGAGCGGGCGATATTGCGGTCCTGCTCGGACAGAGCCACTCCGAGGTTGGCGAGGATGACGCGCGGATTCTGCTTGAGCGCCAGTTGCACGGCGTCGCGGAGGCTGAGCTTGAGCGGGGCGGGTTCCTGGGCGAAGGCGCAGACGGCCAGCGTCAATAAGGAGAGAATCCTCAGCTTCATGCCGCCAGTAATGCACCTCAGGGGCCAAAGGAATGGATGTAAGTGCTTTCACATGAGCGCATTATCACGATTCAGGGGAAGCGTAATGCCCAAATTTCGGCACTCGCCAGAATAGTGGCGGGCTGTAGGTTAGCGGGCGATGCCGCGGGGAGATCGCCGGCAACCCAAAATCGGGCCTGTATGGATATACTGACCTTCTAGGAGCAACCACTATGTCACTTCGCATTAACGACACGGCCCCCGATTTCACCGCTGAAACCACCCAGGGCACGATCAACTTCCACGAATGGATTGGGGACAGCTGGGCTGTCCTGTTCTCGCATCCGAAAGATTTCACGCCGGTATGCACCACTGAGTTGGGCTACATGGCGCGCCTTAAGCCCGAGTTCGACAAACGCAACGTAAAGATCATCGGCCTGAGCGTCGACCCGGTCACCAACCACGGCAAATGGGCCGCGGACATAGAAGAGACCCAGGGATCGGCTGTGACCTACCCGATGATCGGCGACCCGGAACTGAAGATCGCGAAGCTCTACGACATGCTGCCCGCCGACGCCGGCGATACGTCCGAGGGCCGCACGGCCGCCACCAATGCCACCGTGCGCACCGTGTTCATCGTTGGACCCGACAAGAAGATCAAGCTGATGCTCATCTACCCGATGACCACCGGCCGCAACTTCGACGAGGTGCTGCGCGTGATCGATTCCATGCAGCTTACCGCCAAGCACAAAGTGGCAACTCCGGTAAATTGGAAGTCCGGAGACGATGTCATCATCGTGCCCGCCGTTTCCGACGAAGAGGCGCGCGCGAAGTATCCCGATGGTTTCAAGACCATTAAGCCGTACCTGCGAGTGGTAGCGCAGCCGAAGTAGTCTGTTGGGGTTAGAAGGGGGGCCGGAGGAGTGGGCCCCCCACAAAGAAAATGGTCCCAAGTGACCTGATTTCCAGCCTGGCTCTCTACCGGCATGCACGGCATCGAGCACTGCGAACAAAGACGCAGGACGTTTCGCCGCTTAGCTCCCCGAACGCTGTGTTTCCACAGCCTCCGGATCAATGCTTCCTGGCTCGCCGCTTGCTGCCTACTGCCCGGAACCGGTCGCTCGTAACGGCTTTTAGCTCACCTGCAACAAGGGCCGCCTCTCGGCTGCCTCCATTCCAGGGTCAAAGCGCCTAGCCTGCTACTTCGCTTCCCTCCCAGATAGTCCCCGTGCCCGGTCCGCTCTTTGGCTCCACCGCCGCTAACCCGGATTGCGCCGGTTGCGGCCGCTTCATCGCCTGAAGCCCGTTGCACTTCTACTATCCAGTTTGGCCTGCCGCTCCCGCTGCCTCCACTCCCCTCCAGGACTTTTACATCCTTCGGG
>JBDTPR010000572.1:0-4730 GCA_039932635.1 Candidatus Solibacter sp. | reverse complement strand
GTCTGGCCATTGCGCGTCAACTGCATGTCGTCGAGTTCGTTGTCGCCGCTAGCCGCGATGCGCGCCGCGCCACCGGCGGCCGGGATCACTTGAATGGCCTGGCGTCCGCGATCGTTAGTGGTGAAGAAAATGCTGGCCGAGTCGGGGGACCACGTGAAGCTGTTCACCCAGCGATCGAGGCTCTCGGTGAGCTTGGAGACCTTGCCGCTAGCGCGCTCCAGCGTCATCAGGCGCCAGCGGTCGCTCTCGTAGCCGGATCGTTCCTGGGCGCGCCACGCGATGTACCTGCCGTCCGGCGAGTATCGTGGAGTGACGTCGGCGCCCATGGTGATGGTGATCTTGACAGGCGCGCCGCCGGCGATGGAAATCACGTAGAGATCGGAATCTGTACTGGCGGCGGGCATGGGGTCGGCATTTATGCTGAAGCAGACTTCACGGCCATCGGGAGAGATGTCGTAGTCGTCGGCGCCGCCGAGAGAGAAGGGCGGCACGTCGCGCTTGCCGGGGGTGAGGTCGCGAACGGGACCGCCGGCGATTGGCATGACCATCAGGTGGCTACGGCGATTGCCCTGCCAACTGGTCCAATGCCGGTACAGAAGTTCGGTATAGATGCGCGCTTTGACTTTGCTGGCCTTCTCTTCCGCGAGTTTCTTGGCGTTGCAGGCGTCGTCCGCGGCGCATTCGGGATACACGCTGCTGGTGAAGACGACGTTCTTGCCATCGGGCGAGAGGGTGTGGCCGTCGGCCTCGGTGGAGAGGTTGGTGATCTGCGTGGGGTTGGCGCCGTCGGGGTCCATCATCCAAATTTGGGAGGAGCCGCCGCGGTCGGAGACATAGGCGATGCGCTTGGAATCGGGCGACCAGCGGGGGCGTGAATTGGCTTCGCCATCCTGCGTGATCTGCTTCGGCGTGCCGCCCTCGAGAGGCACAATCCAGACCTGCACGGGTTTCTTGTTGGCCGCGATATCCACGGTCTGCACGGTGAAGGCGACGAGTTTGCCGTCGGGAGAAATCTGCGGATCGCCGATCCGCTTCAACTCCAGGAGGGCATTGACGTCGAACGGCTTCTTTTGCGCGAACCCGATCGCGCACACAACCAGCAGCAGTAGTATACGGCGCATACGTCGATTGTAACGCCCGCGCGCCCAAAATCATCGTCCGAAGTAGGGGATTCACCGCCGCGGCGTCACGTGGTGGCCACCGGGCCATCGCTGTTCGAGAGGTCGCGAATGATGCGCTCGCGGTGCTTGAGCGCGGAGGTCACGGCGGATTCCAGGGCGATCCAGTAGAAGGCGACACCGATCGCGGCGGCCAGCCCCAGCACGAGATAGAAGGCCATTTCGCTGCCGAAGCCGTAGCGCGCGGCGTAGGCCAGCAGCACGGGCAGAAGCGAGAGCGGATATAACAGCATGATCAGCGCCTGAAAGCGGCTCGACGCGCCACCCTGCGAAACGCGCTCGGGATTCAGGCCTCGCGGGTATTGCACGCTGCTGATATTGCCGAGCGCCAGCATATAGAGCGAGCAGACCGCGATCACGATCAGCGTCTCAAATAATTGGGCGACTCCGAAATTCACGCCGAAGATAGTGGTCACGCCGGCCAGGATCAAAACTTCCAGGTAGATGAAGACCAGCGCCGCCAGATTCTTGCCGGCGAAGACCTTGGCGAGGGGCTGCGGGGCGGCGAAGTACATCAGCGCCGCCGAGCGGTCGAACCCGAAGCAGTTCCAGAACGAGACCTGGCCGAGCAAGGTCAGCGCGTACACGCAGACCACGGTGAGGAAATGATGGGAGAGCGCGCTGTTGCGTTCGGCGCGATTGCCCAGGATCATCGGCAGCCACACCATCAGGCCGAAGGAGAAGCCCATCACAAAGATCATGCGATAGCGCGGCGTGCGCGAGAGAGAGCGCAGTTCCTTCTCCACGATGGCGGCCACCGGATCGCGCAGCCAGCGCGCGGGGAAGCGGTAGAAAGCCTCGATGGCCGTCTGCATTGGTCCGTTTCCGTGGCGCAGGGGAGTGGCTTGCGCGGCCGTAGCGTCGAAGCGCAGGTTGCGCTCGAATTGCGTGCGGCCGAACCATGCTGCAGCCAGGGTCCAGAGTCCCAGGGAGAGCAGCGCGGTGAGTTCCGAGCGCCCCAGCGCAGCCCACGCGGCCGCGGTCCACGGCCACGCCGCCGTGTCGATGTAGCGCAGCCATTCGCCCGGCAGGTTGGGACTTCGTCCGGTGGCGAAGAGGAAGCGCGGCACCATCCAGATCATGAAGATGAGGAAGACCAGGACTTCGCGGACTTTGCGCTTGGAGAGCAAACGCTCCAGCAGGCTGCGCGTTCCGCTGGCCAGCAGAATATTGAACGCGATGTACAGCAACAGCGCCGGCAGTGCGGGCCAGCCAGAGGCTCGCGGATTGCGGAAGAGTCCCGTGACGGCGCCCAGCAGCACCATCACCATTTCGGCGCCGGTAGTGAGGCGCAGCAGGATCTCGACCTTGAATCGTGTCCGGTGCGGCACCGGGTACACCATGAGCTTGCGCATGTCGAGCGCGGAACCCATGCTGGCGGAGAGAATCGGCATCACCTGCCAGTAAATCCAGATACCGAGCGCGCCGAGAGGCAGCCAGCGCGCAAGTTGCTGCGCGGAGGAGCGTGCCACCCCGATATGCGCGGCGCAGGCGATCACCACCCAGATGCCATACCACGCGAGGCCCGTGATGAGGCCGAGAATGCGCCCACGTCCGCCCATCCTCATGCTGAGCAGTTGGGCGCGCAGGATCGCGGCGATCAAAGCCACTCGAGACGCCCCGTCTGATGGCCCGCGCCCACCAGGCGCACGAATGCATCCTCCAGCGATTCGCCAGAGGCGCGCAGTTCGCTCAATGCGGCGGACGTAACGATGCGGCCTTCGTTGATGATGGCCACGCGATCGCAGAGACGCTCCACGACCTCGAGCACATGGGTGGTCAGGAAAATTGTGGCGCCGCGTTCCACCTGCCCGATGAGAATGTCCTTCATGAGGCGCGCTCCCACGGCGTCCACGCCTTCGAAGGGCTCGTCCATCAGGAAGAGTTCGGGGTGATGGATCAGCGAAGCGGCCATGGCGACGCGCTTGCGCATGCCCTTGGAATATTCGCCGATGATCTTGCGATCTGCCTGCAATTGGAAGAGCTCCATCAATTCCCCGGCGCGCTCGATCGCGGTGGGGCGCGGCAGGCCGTACATGCGGCCCACGAATTCCAGGAACTCCACGCCCGTGAGCCGGTCGAAGAGGAGCGACTCGTCAGGCACCAGGCCGATGCGCTGCTTGATTTCGATTTCCTTTTCGGGCAGCGGATAGCCCAGGACTTCGATGGTGCCGGCATCGCTCGGGATCAGCCCGGTGAGCATGCGTATGGTAGTGGACTTGCCCGCGCCGTTGGGTCCGAGGAAGCCGAAGAAGCTGCCACGCGGAACTTCCAGGTCAACGCCATCGACCGCGGCCTTGAGCCCGTACGACTTGCGAAGACCGCGCACCAGAATGGCGGGGGACATCCTTCAATTCTACCTATCGGACTTCGAAGGTACCGAAGGCGAGCGCCAGGTCGCGCGGATCGCTGGCGGGCGCAAAGCTGCGTGCGGCCTCCACGATTAGGCGCATCTCGGTCTTGCCGGTGACTGCTGCGGGAAGCGCGAAGGCCAGTTCGAAGGCGGTCTCTCCGGGTTGGATTGCGCCGGCCGGAAGCGCGACGCCATCCACCGTGACGTGCACCGGGAGGGGTCCGGCCTTCAGGAGTTCCTCGGGACACGCGCCGCGCAGATAGAGCTTCATGCCGTCCGTTGCAGGCGCGCCGATGCGCAGCGTGGCGCGGCGCGGCATCCAGCGATGGTCGCCATCGCTCTGGTACCATTCGGGACCAAGCAGGTAGGACGTCAGAGGGCTCGCGGCATCGACGCGGCGCGGCAGTCCCGCGGCGCTTTCGCGCGGCATGGCGGCGTAGAGCGCGGTGATGTTGCGAAGGCGCGGTCCGCGCACGTCGTAGACCACGATTTCCTCGCCCTTGAGCGCTTGCGCCACGACGTCGGCGGGGAGGATGAAGTCGTTGATGTTGCCGAGTTCGGGATGGGCGTCGATGCGTTTCTCCGATCCGGGCGAGAGGTAGATGTGGTCGAGGCCGAAGAGGCGAAAAGGCCGATCGAGGATGGCATTCCAGAAGAGGTCGGTGTCCACGCCTTCGAGCAGGATGGACTTCGCGGGGTTGCGCTCGTGGATGCCGGCGACGCCTTCCACGAGGGTGCGTGCGCGCATGGTCACGGTGTGATTCCAGGCCGCGACGTTGAGCAGCGTAGGCACGTTCGTGAGCGCGTAGATAGCGGCGATCGCGATCGCGGCGGCGCGCCCCGCGGTTCCCGCCTGCCACGCGGTAACGGCTCCCCAGCCCGCGAGCCAGCAGAGTCCGATGACGGGGAGGAAGACGTAATACTCGGTCATGTGGTCGCGCAACGGCAGTACGGGGGCGAGCACGATGAGATACCACGCGAGGCAGAAGAGCGCGGCGTGCGCGCCGGCTCGGAGTTTCCAAGCGGCGAAGCCGAGCAGCGCGAGCGTGACCACTGCGATGCCGGCCGGGAGCAGCCAAGTGGGGAGCACGATTGGCGTATAGGCGAAGGCGGGTCCGACGGACCAGGTCCAGTAGTGCGCCAGCGTGCGGAAGATCGCGCCGGTGAAGTGCATGACGTAGTCGCCGGTTTTCTGCGGA
>JBDTPR010000571.1:0-4743 GCA_039932635.1 Candidatus Solibacter sp. | reverse complement strand
GTGGTCACCACAAAACGGCATTCGGGGTACCGCTGGGTGGCGTTTTCGAACAGCCGGGCCATACGCTCGCGAACCACCCGGTCCGGCGCTTCGTCCAGGCCGTCCAGCAGCACCATGGTCCGCTCTTCGTGCAGTGTCCGGTCGAAATACCCCGCATCCAGATCCCACTTGCGGGATTCCAGGAAATGGAGCAGCCACTCGGGGTCTTCCGCCGTCGCCGGTGCGCCGCGGTGCCGCCTCTCGATGCACGTGGCGATGTGTTCTTCCAGTTCCGCGATGCGCAGAAACACCGGAAACGTACCGTCCGGCAGCTTGAAGTCGCCGGAGGGCGAGCAGCACTCCTGTGCGATGCGGCGAAGAAATGTGGTCTTCCCGCTCCCCGGGTCGCCCGTGATCACTAGCCGTTTGCCCGTCAGCGATTCCTCCAGCCCGACCCGATCGCGCATCCCGGGCTTCTTACTCGGTCCGGCTCCCGGTCGCTTGGCGGCCTTCTCCGGCAATGGTTCCACAGTGGCGCCACCGGCTGCCGTGAGCGGAGTATACAGGTCGCGGATCGGGAATCGGTGGACTTTGCCGGAGCCCACCTGAAGGCCGCGGATGTCGATCCACCCCGTATACTCTCGCAGCCATGCGAAGTACTTCGATGTGTCCGCGGCGGCGCACTCTGTACCGGCAGTGAGCGCCAGAGCGATCGGCATCTTCAGGTCATCCGGCTTGGCAAACTCTCCACGAAAACCGAGTCCGCTGAGCCACGTTTTGAATTCCCCCAACAGCTTGATGTTGCGGCTCACCTCGGCAGCCAGTTCCGGGGTCAAGGCTCCGCGTTCGACGGCTTGCATCACACGATACGCTTCCTTGGTGCTCTCCGGCCATGCGCAATCCTTGCTGACCACGAACCCCAGCACTTCCGTCTGCGCCGCAGCTGCCCGCTCGCACTCGAGCCAGGTGATGCTCTTGGCCTTGCCGTCCGGCTGCCCTTCGGGAACCCATCCATAGCGGTGCGCCACAATCGCGATCACCGCGTCACAGGTGTCGACTTCGCGCAGACACGCCTCCAGCGGCTTGCGTTTGCCTTGCGCCGTGAAGTACTCCATCATGATCGGCTGGCATCCCGCCGAGAGAACCGCGTCCCTGGCGGCACTCCGATATTCCTCCAGATCCTCGGACGTGGAAGAGATGAAGATCCTGCGTACCTTCTTATCTTTCATTGGTCAATCTGCCAGCGAATTCTAACACAGGCGGCGTCTCACGGTGTCACGACCTGTAAAAAGATAACCCCCTGGTTACCAACGACATACTGCAAAGCGCCTCCGGATTTCACCCTCGGTCGTGATATCCCTGGAAGCGGAGGGAGTTGATTTGAATCCCGTAATTCACGACCGTCGAAGCGCCACCCAACCAATCCCCAAATTGGCTTCGTTCCGTCAAACTTGCCCCGCCTCACTCGCCGCTACCCGCCATCCCCAAATTGGCTTCGTTCCGTCGCCATTGCTCCGCCCCACCTTCCTGCCGCCGCCCGCCTCGAAATTGGCTTCGTTCCGTCAACTCGCCCCCGCAACACGCTATCGTGAGAAGGACGCCCTCGATGCCCGCCCCTAAAATCGCCGCCGCCCGCCTTCTGGCCTTCAACATCCTGCGCCGCGTGGAAGCCGGTGGCTACGCCTCCGACCTCTTACTCACCCAATCCGCCACGCTCGACTCGCGCGATGCGGGACTCGCCGCCGAACTCGTCTTCGGCGTCCTGCGCTACCGCGCCCAGCTCGATTTCCTGATCGATCACTACGCCGGCAAGTCGCGCAAGCTCGATATCGAAGTCCGCCTCGCCCTGCGCCTCGGCATCTATCAACTGCGCTACCTGGAGCGGATCCCCTCCCACGCCGCCGTCAAGGAAAGCGTCGAACTCGTCAAGAACGCCCGCAAGACTTCGGCCGCGCCTTTCGTCAACGCCATCCTGCGCCAGGTGGACCGCGACCCTGTCGCCTGGCCCACGCGTGAGATTGAACTCTCCTGCCCTGAGTGGCTCCTCGGCCGCTGGGAAGCCGCGCACGGAACCGAAACCGCCACGGCCATCGCGCGCGCCGCGCTCATCGAGCCCGAGAAATACGTCCGCATCTCCGCGGCCGGCGACCGCACCCAGGACATCGGATCGCAGACCATCGTGCCGCTGCTCGCGCTCGAAGCCGGCCAGAGCTTCCTCGATCTCTGCGCCGCGCCCGGCAACAAGACCGCGCAGGCGCTCGAAGCCGGCGTGCAGACCGTCGCGTGCGATCTCCATTTCCACCGCCTGGTGCAGATGAAGCCGCTCACCCCGAATCTCGTGGCGCTCGACGGCACCCGTCCCCTGCCCTTCTCCCGCCCGTTCGACCGCATCCTGGTGGACGCCCCTTGCAGCGGCACCGGAACCCTGGCGCGCAATCCCGAAATCAAGTGGCGCCTCACGCCCGCCGACCTCACGGATCTGACCGCGCGCCAGACCGCCCTGCTCGATCACGCACTGGGCGCGCTGGCGCCGGGCGGCGTGCTGGTCTACTCCACCTGCTCGCTCGAAACCGAAGAGAACGAAGGCGTGGTTTCCCGCGTGCCGGCGAGCCGGATTGTCCAAAAGATGCAGCGGCTTCCGGGGCGCGACGCCGGGGACGGCTTCTTCGCCTGTGTGATAAAATCGGACTAGCCCGTAAATGATTGAAATTGTTCCCTCCATCCTGTCGGCGGACTTTGCCCGCCTGGCTGATGACATCGCGCGCGTCGAGCGTGGCGGCGCCAAAATGCTGCACCTGGACGTGATGGACGGCCATTTCGTGCCCAATTTAACCATCGGTCCGCCGGTGGTGGAATCGGTGCGCAAGGCGACGCGGCTGCACCTCGACGTCCACCTGATGATCGAGAATCCCGAGCGCTTCGTGACCGATTTCGTGAAGGCCGGAGCCAATTCCGTCTCGGTCCATTACGAGGCTACACGCCACCTCGATGGCGTCCTCGGCCTCATCCGTAAGGCGGGCGCCATGGCCGGCGTAGTGCTGAATCCATCGACGCCGGTGTCCGTGCTCGAGGAGGTCCTCGAAGTGGCGGATTACGTGCTGCTAATGAGCGTGAATCCAGGTTTCGGCGGACAGAAGTTGATCCCTTACGTGCTCGATAAGGTGCGTAAGCTGGACGCCATGCGACGGGAGAAGAAGTTAGCGCTGCTCATCGAGATTGATGGCGGCGTACATAAAGATAATTTGGCTGTAGTCGTACGCGCGGGGTGTGATTGGATCGTCACAGGGTCGGCGATTTTTCACAGTGCGGATCCGGAAATTACACTGCGTGAAATGCGTAACATCGCGGCTCAGGCCTCCGCGGTTGCCTGTTAATTCGCCTGTTAGCAAGTCTGTCTTGGGGATTGAGTGACTATGTTTCGAAACGCGATTCGTTCTACCGCTGCGGTGCTGGCGGTTGCGGTGCTTCTGAGCGGCTGCGGGATCCGCCGCAAGAAGTACAACAACCCCATCACGAAGGATACCCAGCAGCCCGATAAGGTGCTGTTCGATAAGGCGATCAACGATATCGAGCACAGCCGTTTCGAAATCGCCCGCCTGCTGCTGCAGAACCTGATCAACACCTACGACACCAGCGAATATCTCGCCAAAGCCAAGCTGGCCATTGCCGACGCCTGGTTCCGCGAAGGCGGCAGCCACGGGCTCGCTCAGGCAGAGGCCGAGTATAAGGATTTCATCCTGTTCTACCCCGCCATGGAAGAAGCCGCGGAAGCCCAGGAAAAGGTCTGCGACATCCACTACAAACAGATGGAGAAGCCCGACCGCGACCCCATGCACGCGCTGCGCGCGGAGCAGGAATGCAAACAGCTCGTCCTCCAGTTCCCCAACAGCAAGTTCACGCCGGTCGCCCAGCAGAAGCTCCGCGACATTCAGGAAGTGCTGGCCGACAGCGAGTTCCGTGTCGGCACGCTGTATCAGAAAAAGGGCAGCTTTCCGGCCGCGGCCAATCGCTTCCAGGCCATGGTGGATCAGTTCCCGCTGTACAGCAAGGCCGACGAGGCCCTATGGCAGCTGGCCGAGAGCTATCACCGCATGGGTGACAATTTCGAAGGCCAGCAGGTTGGCTCCTATCAGCGCATCGTAAAGGATTACCCGCTGAGCATTCACGCCGAAGATGCGCGCGCGCAACTTGCGGTGATGAAGCGCGCCGTTCCCGAGGCCGATCCCGTGGCCATGGCGCGCATGAAGTTCGATATGGAGAACCGCACCAATCGCGGTCCCATGAGCCACTTCTGGGGAGTATTCAAAGGCAGCCCGGATGTTAGCCAGGCGTCGAAATCCGGCACCCCGCCGATGGAAGGCTACCGCCCCACCATTCCCGTCAGCGTACCCGCTTCGGCGGCCAACCCCGGCGCTACCCTCGGCTCCAACGAAGTTAGCATCAGCAACCCCGGCAGCGATAGCGAAATCGATAAGGGTAAGGAAGCCCGCACCGGTGTGACCGCGCCGGAAGCCACTCCCGCGCCTGTCGCTCCGGCCACAGCACCCGCAACCGCTCCCATCGACGCCGCCAAGACCCCGGACCCCAACGAAACCGTCAAGCAGACCACGATGACTCCGGCGCAGCAGAAAAAGGAATACCAGAAGGCGCTCAAGCAGCAGCAGGACGCCATCAGCAAGGCGCGCAACGACCGCAAGAAGAAGGAAGCCCAGCAGGCCGCCGCCGTGAAGGAACAGAAGAAGAAGGCGCGCGAGGAAGAGAAGA
>JBDTPR010000570.1:0-4746 GCA_039932635.1 Candidatus Solibacter sp. | reverse complement strand
CGACCGTGAGGGAGCGTTCGCAGCTTGCGAGGCTAAGATTTAAGTAGCCAACGCTCCCTCACGGTCGCGGCTCTGATTGAGTAGCTACGTCAGGGCACGTTTGAAGCGGTCGGTGATCGCGGTCGCGGGCAGGCGATTCCAGGTTTCGTTCACTTGCAGGTGGAACCAGTCGCCGGTGGGATTCACGGTGGTGATGCCGGCGTTCTCCAGGCGATTCTGGTAGACCGGCGCATTCACGCCGAAGACGCGCAGACGAAAAATGTTGGTGCCGTTGGGAATGCGCTCGATGCCGAAATTCGAGTCCTTGCCCAGTGCTGCAATCACCTGCTCGGACGCGTCCACCGCAGTCTTGAAGCGCGCTTCGAAGCCCGTGAGATAGTGTAGTGCCACAGCCGCGAACGTCCAGCAGTGCGGCATCCCGGCGCCGAACATGCGGCGTGTGTGATACAGGTTCGCCAATTGCGCTTTCGGCCCCGCCAGAATCGCGCCGCTACCCGAGTTGAAGTACTTGTACATCGAGATGTACACGGTGTCGAACAGGGCTGCGTACTCCTTCGCCGAGTGCCCGCTATAGGCACACTCCAGCAGCAGGCGCGCGCCGTCCAAATGCAGCCCGGCATTGTGCGCCCGTGCCCACGCGGCGACCTTTTTCATTTCCGCGAAATCGAAGCGCTCACCATTACGCCGCCTTACCGGAGTCTCCACCTGCACCGCGCCGATCGGCACTTCGACCCGGCCCGTCGAGCCTTCATACGCGACGCGCTCCACATCCTGCAACGTGAAGGTGGATCGGCCAGGCGCTAGCGGCATCAGATTCAAGCCACTGAGCGTCTGCGCGCAATCCCCGCAATCGTTGAAGAGGTGGCACTCGGACTGCACCAGCACGCGCCGGCGATTGCCTGCGAGCAGGCGCACCGCCAGGTGATTGGCGAGCGTCCCGGTGGGCAGCCACACGGCGGCTTCCTTGCCGAGCACGGCCGCCATGCGCGTTTCCAATTGCTCGATGACGCCGCCGCGCGAATAATCGTCGACTGCCACGCCGTTGGCTTTGGTCAGCGTGGTCAGCAATTGTGCGTACTCCGCGGGCGTGTGCGGAATGCCGTCGCCGCGCGCGTAGATGCGGGGTTCGCCCTCTTCGCCGGCAGCCAGCGGAGCGGCGGCAAGCAGGGGCGAGGCCAGGAAACTTCTGCGTCGCATATTGTGAGTAATCATAGCAGCCGCTTTCCGAACTTGCGGAAACCAGCCGGGCTCGGATGCTCAGCCGTGTCCACCGATAGGCGTTTCGCGGATTTGCCCCGGGTCTCCGCAAAGCGAACGAAAATTCGGCCCTTCGCGCAGTAAACCCAAGGAACCGCCGCCCGCCTTTGGCACACACATTGCCTTAGTCAGCCCCGAGTCAGTAGGGCGCCAACGCGGCGCCGGCCAAGTCGAAGCTCTACCTGGGCGGGGACCAGAACCCTGTCAATCGGTTCTACTTCACGCCGGCCCGCGTCCTCATCGGCCCCGCTCTGCAGCAAACCTTACGACGTGGCGATGGTGCGCCGGAATCTCTGAGTCTACGCCAGCAGGCTCCGCAGCACCGCGTCCCAAGGCTTGCGATACGGACGTTCCAGCATTGCGGACGCTTCGCGGTCGCCGAGGATCTCTTCCTTCACGGGATCCCACTTCAGCTTGCGTCCCAGGCGCAGCGAGAGATTCGCCAGATGGCACGCCGTGGTGGTCTGATGTCCGCCTTCCACGTCGGCGATGGGGCGCTGGCGGCTCTTGACGCAGTCCAGAAAATTGCGCACGTGCAGGTCGAATTGCTGCGGGCTGGAGCCGGGCTCCTTGACCGCCTCGATCCAAGGTTCGGGCTTAACCGTGGCACGCTCCGGACCTCCCGTGGGCTGCCCCTGGAATACAGGGATGGCATTCGCGGGGTTGGCCTTCATGTCCGGGAAGACCTCGAAGCCGGAGCGTGAAACCGTCATGCTGCCCTTCGTCCCGAAGAACTCCAGGCCCGACCCGGCGCGCCGCCCGGCGCTCGCCTCGCGGAAGGAATATGACGTGGTAAAGCCCGGGTATTCGAAGATCGCGTCCTGCGTGTCCGGCGTCTCGCCGATATCCTGAATGGCGAAACGCCCGCCGCTCGACGACACCGCCGTGGGCCCGTTCACGTTCATGACCCACTGCATGATGTCGATTTCGTGCGCGCCGAGATTCGTCATCTGTCCCCCCGAATAATCCCAGAACCAGCGGAAGTGATAAATTCCGCGCTGTGGATTGAAAGGGCGCGCTGGCGCAGGCCCGAGCCACATGTCGTAATCGAAATCCTTGGGCGCCGCGCCATCGGGCGGCGAGCCGAAGCCCGGCATGATGTTGCGATAGCTGGCCGCGCGGATACTCATGATTTTGCCGATGTACCCGGCCTGCAGCAATTGGCGCGCGCGCTGGTAATGCAGTCCGGAGCGCTGCTGCGTGCCCACTTGCACGATGCGATTGTGGCGGCGCGCCACGGTGGTCATCCAGCGGCCCTCTTTGACGAAGACGGTCAGGGGCTTCTCGACGTAGACATCCTTGCCGGCCGCGCATGCCATCATCGTGAGCAGCGCGTGCCAGTGATCGGGCGTGCTCACGACGATTGCCTGCAGGTCTTTGTTCTCCAGCATGCGGCGGAAATCGGAGTACGCTTTGGCAGCGCCCCCGGCGGCGGCAACCCCCTGCTCCAGACGAGGCTGATAGACATCGCACATGGCTGCCATGTCGACGTCCTTCTGATTCTTGAAATCGTAGACGTGCTGCGCGCCGATCAGTCCGTAGCCGATGAAGCCGACCTGTACGCGATCGTTAGCGCCCAACAGGCGACGGTAGGCGAGAGCGCCTAGGGCGGAAGCACCGAGAGCGGTGCGTCGCGTGGGGTGTTGTGGGTTCATTGGAATCCCCCCTTTACCTTGACGAAGTATACCCCGTCCCGCTCGGTGTTCTCTCCGTTTTCCTCTGCGCCATTGCGTCTGCGGTGCAGGTCTCGTTTCCAAGTCTGCGCAGGCTCGCAAGTGGGAGACTGCCAATTCAGCGCGGAGCCAGCCAGATTGGCGGAGTCCGGCCCAGCCCGCGTCCTTAGTCGCGCAGCTTACCCGCCGATCTGATACATGGGCCTCGGGGGCGCGACGAACTTGCTGGAGTTGATTTCGTGTCCCAGCCACTTGCCCGCGATGTTGCTCCGCACCAGCGCAGCGATTTCTTCGTCCGAGGCGCCGGAGCGCATCAGCGCCTTCACGTCGTCTTCCTCGATCGCGAAGAGACAGTAGCGCAGCTTGCCGTCCGCCGTGAGGCGCAGGCGATTGCAATTCAGACAGAAGGGACGGCTCACGCTGGCGATGAACCCCACCGTACCGCCGCCGTCTTCATAAACATATTCCGAAGCCGGAGCGCGCGGATCGGGATCGGGTACCGGGGTCAGCGGCGAAATCTGGCTGGATAGCAGCTCGATCATGTCATCGGCCAGAAGCACCTTGCCGCGGTCCCAAAGATTCTGGGCATCCAGCGGCATGAACTCGATGTAGCGCACCTCGAAACCGTTCTCGCGCGCATACCGCGCCAGCGGCACGATGTCGGGCTCTACCAGATTCTTCACCGCCACCGCGTTCAGCTTAATCTTGAAGCCTATCTCGCGCGCCAGCGCCAGGCCATCGAGCACGCGCTGCAGATCGTCGCGCCGCGTGATCTGCTTGAAGCGTTCGCGATCCAGCGTGTCGATGTGGACGTTGAGGCGCGTCAGGCCCGCGTCGTAGAGCGGCCGCGCGAATTGTTCCAGCAGCACGCCATTGGTGGTCAGCGCCAGGTCTTCGATGCCGGGGATCGCCGCCAGACGGCGTACCAGCAGCGGCAGATCGCGGCGCAGCAGCGGCTCGCCGCCGGTCAGACGGAGCTTGCGAATCCCCAGGCCGGCGGCCACGCGCACGAAGCGTTCGAGCTCTTCGAAATCCAGAATCTCGCTGCGGTCCACGAACTCCACGCCAGTCTCGGGCATGCAGTAGAAGCAGCGGATGTTGCAGCGATCGGTCACGCTGAGACGCAGGTTGTCGTGCACGCGCGAGAAGGAATCGATGAGGGGAGCAACCGGCATCATTTCACCGCGAGCATGCGCTCCAGCGGCGCCAGGGCGCGTCGCATAATGTCGGCCGAGATTTCCACCCGCGGTTCGAGATTGCGCAGGCAGTCGCGCAGTTTCTCGAGCGAATTCATCTTCATGTACGGGCACTCGCTGCAATTGCAGTTCTCGTTGGCGACGAAGTAGAAGCGCTTGTGCGGCGCCAGCTTCTGCAGCGAATAATTGACGCCGCTTTCCGTCATGACGATAAATTCCTGCGCCTCATTGGTCACGCACCATTCAATCAGCGCCGACGTGGACCCGATGAAATCGGCCATCGCCAGCACGGATTCGGGGCACTCCGGATGCGCCACCACCTTGGCCTCGGGATGTTCCGCCTTCGCCTCAGCCAGCCGCCGCGCCGGGAACGTCGCGTGCACGATGCACGTCCCCTGCCAGATCTTCATATTCTCGCGCCCGGTCTCTTTGCGGACGTAGTTCCCCAGGTTGCTGTCCGGCAGGAACAACACCGGCCGGTCGGCGGGAATCGAATTCACGATCTTCACCGCGTTGCGCGACGTGCAGATAATGTCGCTCTCCGCCTTCACCTCGATCGACGTGTTGATGTAGCTGACCACCACTTGGCAATGTCCAGTTATAAGAGATTGCTCCTGAAA
>JBDTPR010000569.1:0-4754 GCA_039932635.1 Candidatus Solibacter sp. | reverse complement strand
GTTTGGGCCGGTCATCGAAATCGGCGGACCGATTTCTTTGAAACAGTCGGGGGCATGACTTCGGGCTCGCGCGCGCGATGAGCTTACCCTCGATCCTGTATAATCCGTAGATTACTCAGCCAGGCGAATCGGATATTACTCGGCTTTTGCACGCTGTCGCTCAAGGTGATCGCAATGCCGAACCTCGTCTCCTGGAACTCGTCTACTCCGAACTTCATCGCTTGGCCGCCGCTTACATGCGCCGCGAGCGCCGCGACCATACTCTGCAAACCTCCGCCCTTGTCAACGAAGCCTACTTGCGCCTTTTAGGCAACGGCCCGGTGTGTTGGGATAATCGGGCCCACTTCTACGTCACCGCTGCACACACGATGCGGCGGATTTTAATCGATCACGCCAGAAAGCGCCAATCCGCCAAACGCAGCGGTGAAGCCCAGCGCGTCGTCCTGGATGAAGCAATGGCCCTGGTTGACGAGGATCCTGTCCGCTTCCTCGACCTGGACGCGGCGCTGGACCGGCTTGCCGAACTGGACGCGCGCCAGACCCGAATTGTGGAACTTCGCTTTTTCGCCGGGCTCAACGTGGAAGAAACCGCGGAGATTCTGAAGATTTCGGAAAAGACGGTCAAGCGCGACTGGGCCATGGCCCGTGCCTGGCTGGAGAACCAGCTAGCCGGCTGCCCATGATCCGCGTGGGTTCCGGATGACGCCGCAACGCTGGGACCGGGCGAGGCAACTGTTTGGCGACGCCATGGAACTGCCTCCCCCGGAGCGCGCCGCATTTCTCGAACGCGAGTCAGCATCAGATCCGCGGTTGATCGAAGAGGTCGCCGCTTTGCTTCGCCGCCACGACTCCCCAGGAGCTCTGCTTGATCTCCAACTCCCCCTCGGCTCACTCCTCAGCGATGCCATCCGGCAGCATGTCTTCGACCCCGGCGAATTGGTCAACGAACGCTTCCGCGTGCTCAGCTTTCTTGGCCAGGGCGGCATGGGGGAGGTTTACGAGGCTGAGGACCTCCAGCTAAAGATCCGGCTCGCCATCAAGACCGTGCGCGCCGATCTGGCCGCCGACGAAGACGTGCGCGAGCGCTTTCGACGTGAACTCCTGCTCGCCCGCACCGTCACTCATCCCAACGTCTGCAGGCTGTTCGACGTCGGCATTTGCGAAAAGTTCGGACATTCGCCCATCCTCTTCCTGACCATGGAACTGTTGCAGGGCGAAACCCTGGCCGCTCGGATTAGCCGTGCGCTCCGCCATTCCCCGGAGGAACTGCTCCCCCTGGTCAGGCAATTAACAGGCGCCCTGGAAGCTGCCCATGACGCAGGCGTGGTGCATCGCGATTTCAAATCGGCCAATGTCATCCTCGTCCGCTCCCGGGATGGCGCCGAGCGCGCCGTCGTTACCGACTTCGGCTTGGCCCGGACGACCCTGGCGCCGCAAAATGGCGGCGCTACCGAAACCGGCGTTACCGGAACCGCCATAGGAACCCCGGCCTACATGGCTCCCGAAGATCGAAGGCAAGCCCGCCGGGCCCGCCGCGGATATCTATGCGCTCGGCGTGGTCCTCTACGAATTGGTCACGGGTCGCCGTCCCTATTCCGAGAGTTCCCCCATGGCGCTGGCGGCCCGCAAGGTCCGCGACGCGCCGCCTCCGCCCGGCGACTTCGCGCCGAACCTGGACGCGCACTGGCAGACCGCCATCCTACGTTGTCTCGCCATCGATCCGGCACAGCGATTCCAGCGCGCGGGCGACGTGCTTCTCGCGTTAGAATCCCGCCGGAGCATGTTGCCCTACCTTCTGCGTTCACAATGGCGCCGCCACCGTTGGGTGGCCTTGACCGGGTCCGTGATTGCGGTGGGCCTACTCGCGGTCGCCTCGTGGTTCCCCCACTCCCGGCCCGCGGTCCAACTCTCTGGAGAGGCCGCACGCTGGTATCGCCAGGGGATCGAGGCGCTGCACGCCGGTGCACCTTGGCGTGCCAGCGTCCTCCTGGGCCGCGTCGCTACGGAGTCTCCCAGTCATGCCCTCGCTCACGCTCGCCTGGCGCAGGCCTATGAAGAACTCGACATGGCCGATCGCGCCAAGGATGAAATGCTCAGAGCAGCCGACGCAGCTCCCAATCGTTCCCGCCTCGCGCGCGACGAACGCCTCGAGCTCGAAGCTGCCCAGGCCACCGTGTTGCTCCAGTTTGAAAAGAGCGCGCAGCGTTATCGGGAGTTGGCCGCGATGGAAACCGGCGACCGCAGAGCCGGTCACCTCCTGGACCGTGGCCGCGCTCTCGAACGCAACGCCCAGTCGGAGGAGGCCATCAAGGCTTATCGCGAAGCCGCCGAGCTGGACCGCCAGAATGCCGCGGCGCAACTCCGCTTGGCAATTCTGGCCGGCCACAAGCCGGACCTACCGCTGGCCGACGCCTACTTCCGCCAAGCTGACGCCAACTACCGCTTAACCGGCGATTTCGAAGGTGTGGCCGAAGTCCTGCTGCAACAGAGCGTGATCTTCCGCTTTGTCCGTAAAATAGGCGAGTCGCGAAGTCTGGCGGAACAGGCGTTGACCATGGCCTCTACCACCGGCAACCCCACGCAGCAGATTCGTGCCCGCTTTGAGTTGGCCATGATCGCCGTATCCGAAGGCCGCCTGGATGCGGCCGAACGAGAGTCCGCTGCCTCCCTGGAGCAGGCCCGCGCCGCGGGCCTGGACAATTTGGCCGTTATGGGCCTCAATGACCTCGCCAGCGCCTACCTCACGCAATACAAGTTGAAGGAGGCGGAAGAAACACTCCGGCAGGCCATGGAACTGGCGAAACGTACACGAAGCCTGTCCAACCAGGCGCGAGCGGAATATCTCATGGGCAGCGCCCTACAGCGCGATGGCGACGCGACGCGCGCTGTCCCTTTCATCGAATCCGCGTTGGCCTTTTATCGCCAGCGCGGATATCGTTCCAACCTGGCCGCCACTCTGACTCTGATGGCCGACACGTACCTCATCCAGGGCGAATACCGGAAGTCGGCGGAGGCCGCCATCGCTGTGCGGACGATGTTTGACGAAATGCACGACGTCACCCAGGCTACCGTCGCCGGAGAACGCCTCGGCGAGATCCTCACTCTTCAAGGCGATCTTCCGGCTGCCATCCGTATCTATCAGGCGGCCGAAGAGAGCCACCGTTCCATCGGAATCACCTGGAGACAGTTGTACGCCAAGGCTAATCGCGCGGACCTGCTCTGCCGCTTGGGACGTTCCGCGGATGGACTGAAATTGTTGACTGAGGTGGAGCGCGACATGGCCCCACTCGGCGATGGCGCAAAATCGCTGACTCTCCGCACGGTCTGGGTCCGCGCCGCTGAAGCACTTGCCCGTCGCGACTTCACCGCGGCGCAACGCCTCGCCGATCGGGTGCTGGAGACAGGCAAGGGGGGCAGTCCCTACCGTCTGTTGACCGCACGCTATATCAAGGGCTTGGCCAAGGTCCACTCCGGCGAGGGCCAGGCTGGGCGTAAACTCTGCGCTGCCGTATGGGCGGAGGCCAAAACGCTCACCTCCACGAGTTTTCGAGTGGAAGCCTGGGTAGCCACGGCCGAAGCCGCGCTCGCCGCGGGCGACGCGGAAAGCGCGCTTTCCCTGGCATCTCAGGCTCTCACCGAGTGCGAGCGGCTCGGCGAAGAAGGATTCGCTTATCGCTCGGCGTTGATCGCGGCCAAAGCCGCGATCCGTGCCGGGAGCCCGGAAATCCTGCGGCAGGCCCAAACCGCCGCCGCACAACACGCGTCCGTCTTGAACCGCTTATGGGGTGCGGATGCCCTTACTTTCTACCAGGCAAGGCCGGACCTGTTTGCACTCCGGACCAAGTGAACACACAAGGAGTAAGTTATGAAGAATTATCGCGTAGTCGCTCTCGTAATCGGCATCGCGCTTTGCGCCACGGTATGCGGACAAATCGTCGACGGCGGGAAGAAGGGGCCAGGGCCAAACGCTAAGGCTTCCTCAACTGGGGGAGGTAACTCGGATCATCCATTGCAATATCACGATTCCCCTATCGTCGTGAGCGACACCTACTCGCGCAGTGCAACCATGGCGCCCGAGCCTTCCGATCCCAAGAACAATGCCGTCTCCATCACGCTGGATACGAGCCTGTTCGCGGACCTGGCCGAACGGGTCGCCGACAACTCACGGCGTTGGAACCTGGTGCTGCAGGCAAACCCCCGCCGCGCACTTGATGGCGGCATCCTTTCCCACAGTCACGGCGCATGTGCCGTCGCGCCGCAACGGAGCGCTCCCATTTCGGCGTCGTCAAACTGTGCAAACGGTTGCCCTGGGCAATCGGTCCATTCGCTCCTGGTCGCGGGGCGGACAGGGACACGCGAAATACGCTTGTATGACTGCGATTCCATCCGCATTTTTCTGCAAACGTCACGGGGTAATACGGAATGGACTACCCCCATCGACCCGCAGATCACGATTTCCTTGGAATATGTGGCTCAGTTCGGACACGAGGGGGCCAGTGCTCAAGTACACGTGCTTCCCCCACCGGCCAGCGATGGGCTGAAGCGCCAGTCCGCCTCTGCAGTAGGGGGTCTGTCCAGTGAACCCGGCAATTCACAGCAACTCGCGTGGGTAATTCGAAACCAGCCCCGCATTCTTCTGCCTACACAGCGGCCTGTACAATCGGCGGCCAAGGACTATCGCCCGAAGTTCCAGACTGCGGCGGGCTACCGGCTGCAAAGGGTCGAAGTTTGGGGCCCGAACTCCAACGAGCCGG
>JBDTPR010000568.1:0-4757 GCA_039932635.1 Candidatus Solibacter sp. | reverse complement strand
ACTTGCCGTTGGGGAGAACTACTTCCTCCTCGTCGGCCCCGCCGCGGCCACTACCCCGTCCACGCCCCCCGCCCTGCTGGAATGCGTACACACTGACACCGGCCAACAGAATCATCAGGGCCGCGCCGCGCCGCATCCAGAGTGTCATGTTTAAACCTGGTGTTATCATATCGGAAATGCCTCTCGTGAGGCCCGCGCTGGTGGCGCTCTTTGCGCTTGTAACAGCCGAGCCGGACGCCCCGTTTCGAATCGCCAAGACCCTCTACTCCGACAATTTCACGCACGGACTCGGCCACTGGCGGGCGGAACTTGAAAAGCCCGGCCTTGCCCAAGCGACAAACGGCCTTCTCCAGTTGGACGTGCCTGCGGGCGCGACGGTTTGGTTCCGCCCCGAACTGCACGCACCCGTCATGATCGAATACGAGGCCACGCTGGTCTCTCGCGGCGGGCCCAACGACCGCGTCAGCGACCTGAACTGCTTCTGGATGGCCAGCGACGCGCGCTCGCCGAGGGATCTGTTTGCCACCGCCCGGTCGGGTGCCTTCGCCGATTACAACCAGTTGCGCACCTACTATGTGGGACAGGGTGGCAACGGCAACACCACCACGCGCTTTCGCCGCTATATCGGCGACCGCGAGTTACGCCCACTGCTTCCGGAGCACGACCTCTCGGACGCCGGCGTACTGCTCAAACCCAACGTCCCGCACAAGGTCCAGCTGGTGGCCGATGGCGGGCGGATTCAATATTGGAGCAATGGCAAGCTGCTCTTCGATGTCCACGATGCGGCCCCGTACACGCGCGGCCACTTCGGCTTTCGCACCACATACAACCATCTCGAAATCCGCAATTTCCGCGTCTATCGACCGGCCGGCGCACTATGAAGAAATGGACCACGCTGCAGCAGGCGCTCACGCCGGATGGCAAGCCGATCTCGCTGCACGAGCATGATGGCAGCTTCACCATCAAGGTGGACGGGGTGCCGCTCATGTCCACCCGGCAGCACCAATCGGAGGAACGGCTGGCGCAACTCGCGTGCGCGCACCTTCGCGAAACACGCGGTGCCAGCGTCCTGATCGGCGGGCTGGGTTTCGGCTTCACACTGCGTGCGGCGCTCTCGATGCTGGCGGCCGACGCGCGCGTCCTGGTGGCCGAACTCGTCCCCGCCGTGATCGACTGGAATCGGGACGCGTCGTTGCCCTTGGCGTCCGGCGCTCTGGCCGACCCGCGTGTCGCCATCGTGCAGCGCGACGTGGGCGAAGTCATCCGCGATTCCACCGCTGCCTTCGACGCCATCCTACTGGACGTGGATAACGGTCCCGATGCCCTGAGCGCCGGCTCCAATTCGAAGCTGTACGATGCGGCGGGCCTGCGGAGCGCGCGAGGGGCGTTGAAGCCTGACGGGTGCGCCGCGTATTGGTCTGTGGCGCGCGATGCGGCGTTCGAAACCAGGCTCGCGCAGGCCGGCTTCGCGGTCGAAGTGGAGCGTTGCCGGGCCCACGGAAGTTCGGGCCGCTCGCACACGCTCTTTCTCGCACGCCGAACTGCTGGTGGGGCGGGCAATCCTGCCCGCGGCCGCCTTTCAGGCGGCTAAAGCCGGAACTGCGGAGCACCCTGGATTGGCTCGCACAGGTGCCAATGGCCAATCTCCGGGCACCGAAGCCTGCCCCACACAACGATGACTACTTGCCGCCCTTCCACTCAGGCAGCCTGCCTGGAGTAGGAGGCGCGCCCGCGGCATCGAGCTGCTTTTCGAGCGCCTTGATTTCGGTCTCGAAGAGTTTGCGCAATTTCGGAATCTCCACCGCCAACTCGTCGCTGGCGATCTGGTATTGCTCGATCGCCGTCTTCGTCGGCTTGCCCGTGGTCCCTCGAGTGGGCGACGCGGCCGCTTGCGCGTGGTCGGAGATCGACGCGGAAACGCCTTCATTGGTCGCGCGCCAGACGCGATCGCCGTTGAGCGCCGTGTTGATCTGATTCAGTTGCCGCTCCAACTTCAGCGTTTCCTCGCGAAGCTTGAAGGGCAGCGACGGGGTCGCATCGATCGCGCGGCGGATGGCGCTCAGCCTGGTGCCTGCTTCCGCGGCAGTCTGCGTGGTTGCCGTGAGAGCCTTCTGCAGTTTGCTGAGCTTTTCCTGGAACTCCGCCATGGCGATGCGGTCTTCCTTCGTGGCTGGCCCCTCGCCCACGACTTCCACGGTCTGCGAGCCCGCGAAGGGCGTGACGACGCCATCCACGCGCTTGGCCAGAGACACCGTGTATTTGCCGGGGACCACGAAGGGTCCACCGCCTCCGCCGCGCCCACCGCCGCCTCCGCCGAACTGCTCATCGTCGCCGCCGCCACCGCCGCCCGCAGGTCCGCCGCCGGCGCCGCCGCGACCACCGCCACCACGTCCCCCGCCTCCTGCGCCGCCGGTAGCGATCGCGGGCGCGAGTTGATTACCCTGCGCGCGCAGATCCCAAGTGACCCGCTGCAAGCCGCCGCGTCCCGCCGGAGCGTCCATACGGCGCACCACTTTGCCGGTGGAATCGGCAATCGAGAGGAGCAGCCCCGGAGCCTCTTCCTCGGCTTCGGCGCGTAGCTGTTCGGGCGTCGGGTACGCCACGGCTTCACCGCGTCCAAAGGCTGCACGGTCGCGTCTCTGGCGATCGGCGCGTTTGGTCGTGAAGGTCTCCTTGACGTTGAATGTGATCTGCGCGCCTACCGGAGGATTGGCAGCCGTGAAAGCCGACGTGCCATAGTTGCCGCCTCGGCTCTGCGGGATAAAAGACAGCGCCGGCTTTGTCGGAAAGATGTAGCTGTCCTTCGTCATTAGTTCCGGCGTGGCCACGCGCAGCGGACTGTAGTCATCCAGCACATAAATGCTGCGCCCGAACGTCGCGATCACCAGATCGTCCATCTGCTTCTGGATGGCAATGTCGCGCACCATGATGGTGGGCAGCCCGACATTCAGCTTCATCCACTTTTCACCGCCGATATTGGTCCAGTAGAGGCCAAATTCGGTGCCCAGGAAAAGCAGTTTCGAATTGATGTGGTCCTCAGCGATGGCATAGACGCCGCCGCGTTCCGGAAGATTGCCGGAGAGTGAGACCCAGGTCTTGCCTCGGTCGGAACTCTTGATCACGTACGGCTTGAAATCGCCATTCTGATGATTGTCGTAGCATACGTACACGACACCGGCGTCATGCTGCGACGCCAGGATGCGCTGCACATACGCGTCCTCGGGAACCCCGCCGGGCTTTTCGATTTTCCGCCAGTTCTTGCCGCCGTCCTCGGTCACCTGCACCAGGCCATCGTCGGTGCCCACATAAATCAGGCCTTCGACTTTGGGCGATTCGGAAACCGCGCTGATGTTGTCATAGAGAGCGGTGGAAACGTTCTTCTGAATCGCGTCCATGGGCCAGATTTTGCCCATCAACGGAAGCTTGTTGCGGTCAAGCTGCCGGGTGAGATCGGGCGAGACTTCGCGCCACGACTCGCCGCGATCGTCGGAGCGGTAGAGTTTCTGCGAGCCGACATAGAGGCGGGTGTTGGAGTGCGGGCTGATGATGAAGGGAGCGTCCCAGTTCCACCGTTGCGCGGCGTCGCCCTTCTTGGGCTGTGGCTGAATGGAGAAGTGCTCGCCGGTGCGTTTGTCGAAGCGGACGAAGCCGCCGTTTTGCGAAGCCGCGTAAATGGTGTTGGGGTCCTTGGGATCGACGCGCGAATAGAAGCCGTCGCCGCCGTTGGTGACGAAACAATCGGCATTGGTGAGGTTGGTGAATTTGTTCTTGGCGGGGCAGCCGAAACTGTTGTCGTCCTGCGTGCCGCCGTAGACATGGTAGAAGGGCGCGTCATCACTGACCGTGACGTCGTACATCTGAATGGTCGGCAGATTCTCCTTGTAGTTCCAGGTAGCGCCGCGATCATAGGTTTCATAGAGTCCGCCGTCGCAGCCCACCAGATAGTGATTCGAATTCTTGGGATCGACCCAGATATCGTGGTTGTCCACGTGCTTATTTCGAGTGCCCATCGCGGTGACCGTGCGGCCGCCATCGTCGCTCACCATGATGTTCAGGCCCATGATGTAGATGCGGTCGGAAATGAACGGGTCCACCTGCACCTTGGAGTAATACTGGCCCTGATCGTCGAAGCTGCCGCGCTTTTCCCACGTGGCGCCGTTGTCGCTTGAGCGGTACGTGCCGCCGCGGCCCTCGGGACCTTCCACTTGCGCGTAGATGATGGAGGGGTTGGCTGGCGCGTAGTTGAGGCCGATGCGCCCCAGATCGCCGGTCGCGAAACCGCCGCGCACAGGGGTCCAGGTTTTGCCGCCATCGGTCGAGCGGTGCAGGCCGCTCTCCGGCCCGCCGTGAATCATCCCGAAGAAGCGGCGATGCCGCTGATGCGTCGCCGCCAGCAGGATGTCGGGATTCCTCGGATCCATGAGGACGTCGCTGCAGCCCGTGTAATCGCCCACCTTAATCAGGCTCTGCGACCACGTCTTGCCGCCATCGATCGTCTTATATAAGCCGCGCTCGCCGCCGCCCTTCCACAGGGGGCCGGGTGCCGCCACGTACACCACGTTCGAATCGCGCGGGTCCACCACAATGCGCGCGATGTGCTCGGTCAACTTCAGCCCGACGTTGCGGAAGGTGCGCCCGCCGTCTTCGCTCTTATACACGCCGTCGCCGAAAGAGACGCTGCGCTGATTATTGTTCTCGCCTGTGCCCACCCACACAATCGAAGGATTCTTCGGGTCGATCGTGATCCAGCCGATGGA